>CAKZNX010000416.1 GCA_937132045.1 uncultured bacterium | reverse complement strand
GCTTCTTCTGCAGATTAACAGCGCCCTTCTGAAACACGAGGGTATCAAAAAGGCAAACAGCCACATGGTCTTCAAGCGCGAGGAGCGATGGTTTGCCAGCACGGAAGACTCGGTGATGGACAGCATCATTTACACTTCGGCGGCGGGGTATACCGCCACGGCAGTGGGAGGCGGAGATGCGCGCAGCCGAACCTACGCCCCGCCACCGATGACGAAGGGCTACGAGAACATCCGCGCCGACGACCTGCTGGCGAACACCGAGCGCGTGGCTCAGCAGGCGCTGGAACACCTGAAAGCGCCCGAAGTGGACGACATGGTGACCGACCTGGTGCTAGACCCTCTGAACCTTGCGCTGACCATGCACGAATCAGTGGGGCATCCGAGCGAGCTCGACCGGGCGCTGGGATATGAGGAGTCGCTGGCTGGGCGCAGCTTTGCCACGCCCGACAAGCTGCACCGCCTGCAGTACGGCTCGCCCATCGTGAACTTTGTGGCGGATAACGCACTGCCCGGCGGTCTGGCAACGCAGGGCTTTGACGACGACGGTGTGGAATGCCAGCGCTGGTACGTAGTCAAAGACGGCATCTTCTGCGGATACAGCACCAGTCGTGAGGTGGCTGCAGAAATCGGCATGGAGCGGAGCACCGGCTCCACCCGTGCCGACCACTGGGGCAGTATCCCCATCGTCCGACAGCCAAACCTCTCGCTGATGCCGGGAAAGGAGCCGCTTACCCCTGAGGAGCTCATTGCCGACACAAAGGACGGCATCTACATCGAGGGCATGGGAAGTTTCTCCATCGACCAGATGCGGCAAAACTTCCAGTTTGGTGGGGACGCCTTCTGGCGCATCAAGAACGGCAAACTGGTGCACATGCTGAAGAACGTGACCTACCAGAGTATCACCGAGAAGTTCTGGAACTCGTGCGATGCCATCTGTGACGAGCGCTTCTGGGTGCCCAACGGCGTGCTGAACTGTGGTAAGGGCGACCCCATGCAGATTGCGCAGATGACGCACGGCGCTGCCACTGCCCGCTTCCGCCAGATTCAGGTGCGACGGGCGAGGTGAGTTCTTGCCCCTCTCCCAAGCCCGTGGGAGAGGGGCAAGGTGTCTTTGCTAATCGTCCCCGATGCTGCCGAAGTTGCGCACCAGTATGCCGAAGTCGAACAGCGATACCTCCTCGTCACCATCCAGGTCGGCGCTGGGGTTCCAGTTGCTGTCGCCGGGCATACTGCCAAAGGCGTTCACCAGCACGCCGAAGTCGAACAGAGTGACCTCGTTGTCGCCGTCGATGTCCCCACTGGCAAGAGTGAAGTTCACGATGGTGTCATCGCCGAGTGCAACGGCAGGCACGGTCTGTCTCAGCCAGCGGTTCGCTTTCGCCGAGAGGTCGTACATGCCCCTGAGCACCGTCCTAAACGAGTATCTGCCCTCGCTGTCCATGTCCACAACGTGCGTCTCCAGGGGGCTGATGGAACCGGGGGCGCGCACCTCGATGCTGACGGGCACTGTCGTCCGGTCTCCCGAGTAGTCCTGCAGGTTCACCGTGCCGCGCACGATCACACCCGGAGGCGTCGCACGCCCCTCGATGGTGAAGCTCAGGTCCTGCTCGCTGTTCCAGCCTCCGCCGACAGGGTTGCCACCAAAGCCCCAGCCGCCTGCCGGATTGTGCAGATAGAACGGTTGGCCCAGGGTGGGACTGGTGCGCAGCCAGAACCATTGCCCGCCATCATTCGCTATGCCGTCGTTGTTGAGGTCAAAGGGACGCCGAACCCACGCGCTGAGGTAATAAGTGCCCGGCGGTAGATAGAATCCGTTCAGTTCGAATACAAGGTTCGCACGCCGCCGCTGGGGGTATGACCCCGGTTCCAGCACCACCTCGGTGCCGGTGGCAATCACGTTCAGCAGGTCCGCACGCGGGGCAGGGGAGATGGACAGGTAGATACCCACGTTGTATGAAGGTGTGCCCTGCTCACTGCCGTAGATGGTCACCCGATCGATCCACCAGCCCGGTTCCGGCACGGTGAAGTCGTCAAACAGCCACACAGAATAGACTCTGTTGGCGGTGTCGGTGAAATCCTGCGCGGGACTGCCCCGACTGACGCCGTCCCAGGGCTGGTCCCTTAGCACATCGGCGTGCAGGGCAGACGTCGCCAGCAAAAGCAAGCCGATGCACGCCAGTGCAAGCCGTTTCATCTTCTCCTCCCCCTTCCTCGTAGGAAAACGATAGATACACCGACAGGTTAACATCCCAGGCTGGGAAAGTCAAGCCGAAGCGAAGGTGTTGAAGAAAGACCAAACCTATCCCCCCAATCCCCTTCCCGACGCGGAAAGGGGGAGTTCAGAACCTCTCCCCTCTTCGGGGAGAGGCAGGGAGAGGGGTGTGAAAGGGCTTCTTGCCACTTGTGCACTCTCCCCCAATCGCTGCTACGGCTTGATCGAATCGAAGTACCTCTTCACGGGCTGGCGGTACTCGGGCGGGATGGTCTCGCGCTGTAAGGCGCTTTCCGCTGCCCGGCGGTATTGGAGGTATACATCGTAGCCTGGGGCACCGCTCGGCACCACGTCGGGCGCACCGCGCGTTACGAACGCTGGCGTCTCGCCGGGTCCTGTGGCAACCCCGGGAACATGCGTGGGCTTTCCGCCCGGCACGTTCAGACGAGCGGTGTTTGCATCCTGCTGGGCGCGGTGCTCCAGCGTATCCCGACGTGGCGCAGTAGCCGGAGTGCCAGGCCCTCCCCCGAACTGTTTCTCACCGGAGTTGACGGGCACGGGCAACCCACCCATCTCGCCCTTCAGCGCGGCGATCAGCATCGCCATCTCTGCCCACTGGCGCGCATCCAGCGCGCACGCGCCTGCCGACGTTCAAGTGCCACTTGCCTTGCGCATCCACTCGACCGCTTTCTGCAAATCGCCAACTTTCAGGTTCTTCAGCGCTTCCAGCAGCTCTTTGGAGGCAGCGTCAAGCTGTGTGTCCTTGAGTGCCTCCGCCAGCTGGCGCATCAGCTCTTCCAGCTTCTCGCGCTCCTCCGGCGATAGCCTGTTCCACTGCTCGGCAATCTGACGCAGCAGTTCGCCCAGTTTTTGCGCGTCCTGCTGGGAAAGCGCCAGCGCCATCTGCATCGCCATCTGATTGGCGAAGGGGGTGGTCGCTCTCTGTGCGCTGGTCACGGGGGGCTGGGCATTTAGAGGACTGCTCTGCCGGTCTTTGGTCTTCAGCGCGGCGGTTTGCAGGCGCGCCGTTAACTCTCGCTCACGCTTTGCCTGTTGTATCTGCTGCTGCACCGAGCGGGCGCTCAGAAACTGGTCGGCAGCGCGCTGCAGCGGCTTACCGGAGTTTGCCTCGGCAAGGCGTCGCTGTTGATCCTCTGCCTCCCTCTGCAGACGGGAGAGTTTGACCAGTGCCTCACGCTTGCTCATCCGCGCGCGTTGCATCTGCTTCGCCAGCGCCGCCATCTCCGCGGACAGTTTGCGCATCTTCTCTCGGTCCTGACCCGTGGCGTTCTTGCGCCATTCCTGCGCCATCTGATCGGCGCGTTCTCCTGCCACGCGCATCGCCTGCTTCTCCTGTCGGAGCCGGGGCGACTGCAGCCACGGGATGTCGGGAGCGAACCAGACAAACACCGCCAGCGCCGTCGCCAGCAGAGCCGTCCACAAGGTGCGGGGCAGGGGGATGCGCGTCAACTGGCGGATGTCCAGAGACTGCGCCGCGGTTTCGGCGTCAGCCACCTGAAGCTGTTCCATATCGCGGAGGGTGTCGCGCGCTGACAGCCATCGGGCGGTGCTGAAGCGTTCCTGCGTGCGCGCTTGCCTGTCCAGCCACAGCGCTGCGTCTTCTGCACGCACACGGCGCGTCGCTCCGGCTATCAGACCGGCAAGTGCCAGCGCGATGGCGATACCCAGAGGATAGGCACCAGAGATGTCCCAGCGCAGCGCCCAAGCCACTGACAGCAGAATCGCGCTCGCCAGTGCACCCACAAACCATCCGAGGCACAGACCCCTGACGGCATAGCCCCACCGCGCGCGCCGGACTGTGTGCTGGATCACCTGTTGCCACGTCGGGGGTGGCGTCGTCAAGCCCATCGCTCCCTTCCAGTGCCTTTGCTCCAGTTTACACCGTGCACAGGCAGGATTGCAAGCCTTTCCGTCTCTTAGCCAGCCAGCGGCAGGTAGCGCAGCAGGCGTGCCAGCCCCACCAGATCAGCCGCGCTCAGATGCGCCCGCCCCGCATACGCTCGCTCGGCATCACGGTACATCTCCTGCGCCATCGGACGTGAAAGCACACGGCACAAGCCCAGCCACATCCCTGCCGAGTGGGGCATGTATTGCGACCCATCCTCACGCCCGCTCACCTCGCCTGCCCACGAACCGTCCGCTCTTTTCACCTTCAACAGCCACGTGTTCGCGAAGCGTTGCGCGTCGCGCCGGTCAAACACGATACCCGCCGCCACACACCGCGCGGCGAAGTCTACGTTCAGCGATGCGTGCGAAATATCTTCGCTACCGCGCCCGTCCTCATATAGTTTGGGCTGGTACGACCAGTCGTACAGGCGCGGGTCGCCCTTGCGCAGACGGTTGCGGAAGAAACATGCCAGCTTCGCCGCCCGGTCCAGGTAACGCGCGTTGCCGGTCGCCCGCCACATCTCCACCATCACACTGCCCATCGCGTTTTGCTGGTTGAGTGGGAGCACCCCATTGAACACCGGACTGAAGTAATATCCCTCGTCCCGTGCGGGACCGTCGCGCCAGTGGCCATCCGCGTCGCGGATGCTCTCGTCGATTCTCTCGCGGTATTCGCGTGCCTTCGCGCCGAACTCCCTCTGCAGGAACCTGTCCGCCAGCACCGTTTGCACGAACTCGGCGGGCGCCAGTGTGATCATCCCCGTATGCACGATCCAAACATGCCAGTTGCCCCGCGAGTATTTGGTGGACCCCCATCCGGCAAGCGGTTTGCCAGCGTAGGCGTCGGTCAAGCCGCGCAAGTCATCGCGATTGCGCAGGACGCGGTCGAAGTGCTCGGTCAGTTTGCGCAGATAGTAGCGGTCGCGAGTGGCGCGGTACATCTCCATGTAAGCGAGCAGGAGGTAGCTCTCGCCCCAGGCAAGGTCGCCGTTTTCGTTGGTCATCTCCGAGTAGCCCCTGCCACCGTTGATGCCTGCATCCATTCGGTCAAAGGTCTGACGCAGCTCTCGACGCCTGTCCATCTCCTCTTTTCCTTCCCCCCCAGCCTTGCGGTTGCTCAGAGGATAGCACACCTCAGCCTGCGGTGGCAACCGGCAAGGAAAAGCGCCGTGCGGCAAAGAACTACCGTACGACGGGATTTTGTGCAAATGAGGTTACCCAATGACCCTGAAGGAGAGGCTGCTGGCAGTGTTCCGGGGCGAGCGTCCCGACGTGATGCCCTGGTACGCCGATTTGACCTACTGGTATGGCGGTGAGGTGTATAAGGGGACGCTGCCCGAGAAGTATCGCGGCGATGGGCTGGTTCAGCTGTACAGGGACCTGAATGTCGGCGCGCACGAGCATCTGCTGAACTGCCCATGGCGTACCGAATACGAGGACGTGCGCATCGAGGTGGAAGAGGAAACCGACCACAGCGGGCGTCCGGTGCGCACCCGAACCAGCTGGATAACCCCGGTGGGTACGCTGTCGCAGGTGCAGGAGTTTGAGCCTAATTCGTACTGCTGGGCGTATCGGGAATATCCCGTCAAGACACCCGAAGAGCTGAAAGTTCTGCGCTTCATCTTCCAGCACCAGCACGTCACCCCCGACTATACCGAACAGCATCGCCAGATCGATCTGTTTGGGGACTGGGGCGTGGCAGCATCCATGCCCAACCGCACGCCCATGGCGAACCTGTTCGTTATCTGGATGGGTGTGACCAACACCAGCTATGCGCTTGCCGACGCGCCGGAAGAGATCGAGGAGACCATCGAGGTGATATCCTCAGCCGAAGACGCTATCTACGACATCATCTGCGGTTCGCCCGCCCCGCTGGTGTACTTCCCCGACAACATCACCGGCGAGGTGGTCAGTCCCCGAATCTTTCAAAGGTACTATGCACCCTACTACCGACGGCGAGCAGAGCAGCTGCACCGCGCTGGCAAATACATCTTCGTGCATATCGACGGCACCTTCAAGAACCTGTTGCCATACGTGGGACCAACGGGCGTGGACTGTGCGCAGTCGCTGACGCCTGCACCGGTAGGCGATGTGCCGCTGGAGGACTTCCGCACGCTGGCAGGACCCGACCTGATTCTCTGGGGAGGTGTACCCGCTGCCTTCTTCAGCCCGGTATACCCGGAGGAGGCGCTTCGCGATATCGTTCTCAAAGCCATTCGGCTGTATCGGGACGACCCGCGCTTTATGCTGTGCGTGTGCGATCAGGTGCCGCCCGACGGAATCCTCGAGCGGGTGAAAATGGTGAGCGATCTGGTGGAGGAGTACGGACGCATCACGGAGTGAGCAAGTCGTATTTGCTTCCGGCTAGCCGCTGAGCAGATCGACAACCTTCTGCGCGATGTGGGGCAGGGGCAGGATATGCGCTGCACCGCCCAGAGCGATGGCTTCGCGCGGCATACCGAACACCACGCATGTCTCCTCATCCTGCGCGATGGTGCAGGCGCCTGCGTCTCGCATCCGTTTCAGTCCGCGTGCGCCGTCAGCGCCCATGCCGGTCAATAGTATTCCCAGAGCAGACGCTCCGCACACTTCCGCCACCGAGTCGAACAGCGCGTCCACCGAGGGGCGATGGCGGTTGACGGGATCGGTCTGCACGACCTTCGCGCGGTACTGCGAGCCGTTACGGGTGACCTGAAGGTGATAGTCGCCCGGCGCGATGTAGGCATGACCGGTTTCCAGCGCATCGCCGTCCTGTGCTTCCTTGACGCGCACGGTACACAGCCTGTCCAGCCTCTCCGCGAAGGAGTGGGTGAATACCGGTGGCATGTGCTGCACGATGACGATGGGCGGTACCTGCGCCGGAAGCCCTTGCAGAACCTGCCGGATTGCCTCCGGTCCGCCGGTGGAAGCCCCGATGGCAATCAGATGAGCCGTGCACTTGCCCGGCTTCACAGACACCGGCGGTGCAGTTACCGGAGCGACCTGCCCGGCGCGGGGACGCACCCGTGCCCGCGCTGCTGCCTTCACCTTCGCCACGATGTCGTGTGCCAGCGCTGCCATGTTGGTGAACACGTTTTCGGTGGGCTTGGCGATAAAGTCGATGGCGCCCAGTTCCAGAGCCTTCAGGGTGACCTCACTGCCCTGCCTGGTGAGGGTGGAGACCATGACGACGGGCATGGGATGCGATTGCATCAGCTTCTGCAGGAAGGTGATGCCGTCCATGCGGGGCATCTCGACGTCCAGCGTCAGCACGTCGGGTTTCAGCTTAACGATTTTGTCGTAGCCGTCAATGGGGTCGGTTGCCGTGCCTACGACCTCCAACTCGCCGTCGCGCGACAGGATATCTTTAAGAAGTTGCCGGATGACCACCGAGTCGTCGATAATCAGTACACGAATGGGACGGCTTGCTTCCATACGCGAACTCCATCAGCCAAATTGCACACTTCCATTATCGGAAGGGGCAGGTGATGGCTTCAGGAGTTGCGCTCGATGGTGCTGCAGGCAAACTGCGAAAACGGTCCGGAGGTGCACTTTCCGCACGCGAGTGCCGTGGTCTCGAAAATCGGCTCGGTGAAGATTTGCGGTTTCCGATACGGCTTACGTTGCTTCTTCGGCTGAACGGCTGGTTCATGCTCTCTCTTCTGGCTCATTGCCTTCACCCCCAACTTGCTTCGAGTTCTTCTTCCGAGGTAGGCTGGTCGCGCACAAAAGCGAGCTCTTTCTCGACCAGCGACTGCGCAAACGCGAGCACGTCGGGCAGTATCTCCTCCGGTGCTGCCTCGTATTCGGCGGACAGCTCCTGCGCTATCTGCGCCAGCGTGCGCGTGCCGTCTGCCATCTGCCAGATGGCGGTTCCCACCTCATCCATGCTGTGCAGCTCCCGCTCCTGCGGCGAGATGATGACGGCTGTCCCCTCCAGAACCCGCCAGGCGAGGAACGGCGAGCGCACCAGATAGCTTTCGGGTGCTACTTGATCTGTCGGCGACCCCATTTCCACACCTTGCGCAGGCTGTGCATGAACAGCGGAGCGCGCGTCTGAAGTAACCCGTACAGCCACCATCCACCAGCGCCGGGCGCGAACCGCTTCTTGCCCCGCCACACCGCGCGGACTTCGCCCAACACCTGCTCGCGCAGAATGTGCTCTTCCTCCTGCAGGGCGTCGCCTCGCAGAACAATGTGCCCGTTTTCGACCGATACCACGCGGTGACATCGCACGCCCCATGGCGTCTTGACCAGCGCGATCATGCCCGGCTTCACCTTCAGCGGCGGCACAATCTCCAGTACGTCGCCCCCGCGAATGAGCGGAGACATGCTTTCACCCTGCGCCTTCAACCATACGGTTTCGCCCG
>CAKZNX010000415.1 GCA_937132045.1 uncultured bacterium | reverse complement strand
GCGAAAGTGATAGTGCCCGTGACAGTGTTCACTCCGCCAGAGATGAGTATTGTGATAAGCGCCGAGCCGTCGAAACGATCCAGGCTGTGTAAGCAACTGTTTTCGCCACATCGCCATGTTCCCCCGTACAGTTACCTGATTGTATTGTTGGCAACAGGGGTATCGGGATGCAGGGTGCATCGCCAAACAGCGCTGTGCCGTTTGCCCGCCTGCTGGATGTATGGTAATATCAAAGAGAGAGGTATTGCATCGGTCGATGCGCCGCACAAGGCTTACCATATTGGCGCTTTTCTGGCTTGCCTGGGTGGTGGTGTTGCCCTTTGCGCATCATCACCTGGTGCGCACGCCTCGCGACACCGCGAGCATCCAGTGTGGCGGTTCTACCTGCTTCACCCAGTGTGCGGCGTGTCAGTGGGGAGCGACCAGCGTGGCACAGTTTGCCGCGCAGGGGCTGTATCCAGTGTTTGGCGAGGCACCTCCTAGTCCGCTTCTGGCTACGCTGGCAATCTCTCGCGAGCCAGCAGGCTCCGTCTTCCTGCGTGCGCCTCCTCTGGCTTGAGTATCCCTCGTTGCATTGTGGCTGCGTGTGAGCGAACACGTCGGAGACTTATCAATACTTTCCAGAGGAGGTGGAATCACCAATGCGTGCTATTGTCACTGCGCTGGTCGTGCTGTTCAGCGTGGGAGGCGCTGCCATGTGTGCGCCCGACCCCGCCCTGCAGAACGAGATCGAGGCGCTGAAGTCACAGATACAGCAGCTCACCGAACGTTTGCGTGAGCTGGAACAAAAGGTGGCGGAAAGCGAGGCTCAGCCGGCACCGGCGGTACCTGCCACCAACCTTCCACAAATCAGTTTGGTGGCGAACAGCGGAGCGCTGTTTCAGGACCGCAAGCGCGACGAAAACCGCAACCGACCCGAGCTGGACGAACTGGAGCTAGCGTTTCAGAGCTACGTCTACCCCAGCATCCGGTTTGACGCCATCGTCGCCCTGGGCAAGGAGCATGACTTTTCGG
This sequence comes from uncultured bacterium, assembly GCA_937132045.1. GTDB lineage: Bacteria > Armatimonadota > HRBIN16 > HRBIN16 > HRBIN16 > HRBIN16. Next base: position 7,449 of record CAKZNX010000415.1, on the reverse strand, counting down.
CGGAGCTGGAGGAGGCATACGCGACGGTCATCCAGCTGGGTAACACGCCGTTCGGCGCGCGAGTGGGGCGAATGCGCCTGCCCTTCGGGAGGGTGAACGCCATGCATCCGCACCACCTGCTCCACCGAGACGTGCCGCTACCGGTGGCAAACCTTCTGGGAACGCACGGCGCGCTTTCCAACGGCGGAACCCTGAATTATCTGTTGCCTGCACGCAACCTGTTTGCCGAATTGCGCGTGGGACTGTTCGAACTCAACGACCACACCGCGCTCGGGGTGCCGCACGCACACGCGCATGAACACGGTGAAGAAGAGGACGAGGAGGAACATCACCCCGAGGATTTCGGGGCGCAGGGACGGCTCCTGCGCATGGCACGCCTGACGCTTGCTCCTGTAATCAACAGGGATAATGAGCTGGAGTTCGGCGTGTCGGGGTTGACCACTCGCGCCCGCAACGGCGACAATCTGCGTCTGCTGGGGCTGGATTTTCAGTATCGGCGCTTCTATGGCGCAGGGCAGAGGCTCCTGCTGGCTGGCGAGTACCTGCAGTATCGGCGCGAGAACGGTGGCACCGGCGTCAATCGGGACGGATACTACCTGCTTGCCTCCTACAAGCCCGACCGCTACTGGGAATACGGCTTGCGCTACGACTGGTCGAAGCGTGCTTTCCTCACAGAGGACGAGGACGTCGCGGGGGCGGACAGGGCGTTGAGCGCCATCTTGACCTACCGGTTGAACGAGCAGTCGTACCTCCGCCTGCAGTGGCGCAACCTGAAACCCGCGGATGATGACGTGCGCAACGAGTTGCTGTTGCAGCTGGTGTTCGGATTCGGTCCGCATTCGCATCCGCTGGAGAGCACACAATAGGAGGTGGCGAGATGAAAGTGTGGCTCATCGCTCTCGGCATACTGGTGGCAGTCCCAGCTACAGCGCAGGTACGCGTGGTGACAACCTTCACCGACCTCGCGGACATTGTGAAGCAGATTGGAGGCAACCGGGTGCAGGTCAGCGCGCTGGCGCGTCCGCAGGACGACTTCCATCTGGTGACTCCCCGTCCAAGCATGGCGCTGGAGCTATCGCGAGCGAAACTGTTCGTGCGAGTGGGGATGGACCTTGACCTGTGGGCAGATGACCTGCTGGCGAGCGCACGTAACGCGAACATCCTGCGAGGTTCGTCGGGGTATGTGGACTGCTCGGTGCGGGTGAAGAAACTGGAGGTGCCGACCGGACGTGTGGATCCGTCCATGGGCGATATCCATGTGTACGGCAACCCGCACTACCTCTTTGACCCTGCCAACGCCAAACTTGCGTCGCGTGAGATTCTGGAAGGGCTGAAACGGGTGGATCCAGCACACTCGGCGGAGTATGAGAGTCGATACGAGGCGTTCGTTCGGCAGGTGGATGAACACCTGAAGCGCTGGCAGGCAACACTGGCGCCCTACCGCGGCAAACCTGTGGTGGTGTATCACAAAAGCCTGCCCTACTTCCTGCAGCGGTTCGGTCTGCAGGAACTGGCAACGGTGGAGCCGAAGCCCGGCATTCCGCCCTCGCCGGGCTACCTGCGTGAGGTCATCGCTCGCATCAAGAGCGCAGGGTGTCACGTCATCCTCGTCGAGCACTTCCGCCCACGTCGCTTCGCGGATGCCATCGCGCGTGAGACCGGCGCGAAGGTGGTGGTTCTGCCTGCTGCAGTGGGGGTGGAGGGCATCACCGACTACTTCAGCATGATCGACGCGATGGTCAACCGCGTTGCGAGCGCTCTGGCGGGCAGGTAGGAGGGACGAAATCTGGGGGCAAAGGCATGGGTGAACCGCTGGTACGGTTCCAGGACGTAGTGCTGGGCTACGGGCGTCAGGTGGTGCTGAGTGACGTCACTCTGGACATCCGTCGGGGCGACTTCTTCGGGCTGGTGGGTCCGAACGGCTCTGGCAAGACCACACTCCTGCGCTGTCTGCTGGGCATCCTGAAACCCCGTAGCGGGCAGGTGACGCGCGCCGCAGACCTGCGGCTCGGGTACGTGCCCCAGCGCGAGATGCTGGACGCGCTGTTTCCGCTCACTGCACTGGACATCGTGCTGATGGGACGCTATCCGCACGTGGGGCTGGTTCGCTCGCCCAGACCATCCGACCGCGAGCTCTCCATGCACTGCCTCCAGCAAGTGGGGCTGGCAGACCTGGCGCCCCGGCTGTATCGGGAGCTGTCCGGTGGACAGCGTCAGCGTGTGTTGATTGCGCGGGCGCTGGCGGTGCAACCCAATCTGCTGGTGCTGGACGAACCCACCAACGGGCTGGACCTGCCCACCGAAGCCGCCATTCTGGACCTGATCGAGCGGCTGCACCTGCGCAACGAGATTACCATCGTGCTGGTCAGCCATGTGCTCAACGTGGTGGCGCGCTACGCGCACCGTCTGGGCGTGCTGTTGGATGGTCGGTTGCTGGTGGGCGACGCGGACGAGCTGATGCAGGAGCAGGTGTTGCGCGAGGTGTACGGTGTACCGGTCTGTGTTCAGCGGGTGGACAGCCACTATCTGGTAGCGGTGCGCGATGCGGAGGAGGTGTGCGGCGATGTCTGAGTGGCTGGAAACGTGGCGCTCTCCGATGGCTCAGGACGCGTTACGTGTGGGCATCATCCTTGCGATTGTGGGCGGATACATGGGCGTGTTTGTGGTGCTGAAGCGCATCGTGTTCGTCGGCGCGGCGTTGGCACAGGTTAGCGCGGCGGGGGTGGCGCTGGCGTTGCTGGTGGGCTGGCAACCGCTGTTCAGCGCTATCCTGTTCGCACTGGCAGGCTCCGCCTTCTTCGCGCAATCCTGGGGCGAGCGACGGGTCGCGCGCGAGGCGCTGATTGGTGCGGTGTTTCTCACCTTCTCCGCGTTGACGGTGCTGCTGGCATCACGAGGGGCGCATGGTATGGAGGAGGTTCAGCACCTGCTGGCAGGCGACATCCTGGCGGTGGCGCCGGAGGAGGTAACGCGCATCTGGCTGCTGGGACTGCTGGTGCTGGCGGTCTTCGTGATGCTGCGTAAGGAGTTTCTGCTGGTGGCGTTTGATGCCGAGACCGCCCAAGCGCTGGGCTACCGCACCCGTCTGTGGGAGTTTGCCTTCTACCTGATGCTGGGTGGGTTCATCGGGGTGGTTATCCATCTGGTGGGGCTGGTGCTCATCTTCGGCTATCTGGTGTTGCCAGCGCTGGGCGCTCTGATGGTTGCCCGGCGGCTGACGCGGGTGGTGGGGGTAGCGGTTCTCAACGCGCTGGTCGGAACCCTGGCGGGTCTGGTGGTGTCTGTGATATTTGACCTGCCCACCACCGCCACCATGCTGGTGTGCATGAGCCTGCTAACTGGGGTAGAATCTGTGGCGGGTTTGCTGACGGGCAGATAAGGGCGAATAGGGAGGCGATTTGGAACAGATCTGGCTGTTGATTCCGGGACTGGTTTTGCTGCTCGCGGGGGGCGAGTGGCTGGTGCGGGGGGCGTCGCGTCTGGCGCTTCGCCTTGGTATTCCAAGGGTGATTATCGGTTTGAGCCTGGTCGCGTTTGGCACCAGCGCCCCCGAGCTGGCGGTATCGGTGCTGTCCAGCTACCAGGGGAAGTCCGGTATCGCCGTGGGCAACGTGGTGGGCAGTAACATCGTTAACATCCTGCTGATCCTGGGTCTATCGGCGGCGGTGATGCCTGTGGCGGTGAGCAAACGCATCATCCGCATCGAGGTGCCGATCATGGTGGGCACTGCCCTGCTCTTTCTGCTTCTGGCTTACGATGGACACCTCTCCCGCGCCGACGGCGTGGTGCTGATGGTCATCTTCTTCGCCTACATCGCTTGGATGGCACGCACGGCACGCAGCGACCCCTCGCTGGAGGCAGAACTGCCCGACGGTAACGGCGGGTCGGGCGGGGGGTGGGCTGTCTACCTGCGTCTGCTGGTGCTGGTTGTGGCGGGTCTGGCAGGGCTGATTCTGGGGTCACGCTGGCTTATCGACGGGGCGGTGGCTCTGGCGCGGATGCTGGGCGTCAGCGAGCTGATTATCGGTCTCACCCTCGTGGCAGCGGGCACCTCGTTGCCCGAGCTGGTGACGTCGGTGATTGCGAGCATTCGCGGGGAACGCGACATCGCTGTGGGCAACGCGGTGGGCAGTAACATTTTCAACATCCTGTCCGTACTGGGCTTCAGCACGGTGGTGTCGCCGGAGGGGTTGCAGGTAGCATCCTCCATCATTCGCTTCGACGCGCCGGTGATGATTGCGGTGTCCGTGGCGTGTTTCCCTATCTTCTTCAACGGCTTCCAGATCAAGCGCTGGGAGGGCATTCTGTTCAGCGTCTACTATGTGTTTTACGTGGTGTATCTGTACCTGAACGCCAGCAAGCATGTCGCGCTGGACGAGTACACCTTCGTGATGCGCTGGTTCGTGCTGCCCTTCGTGGCGCTGACGCTGGTGACGATATTGTTGCTCGCATGGCGACAGCATGTGTGGCTCCCGCGCCGCTCCACGCAGAAGGTGAGGTGAACACGTCGGGAGATAGCGCACCGCGCTGCATGCGCACAGCCTGCCTCGCGCCTCTTCTGCCAGGCGCCTGTCGCATTATCCGCTACCTCGCGCGGCGTTTCTCCTGCGCCAGCGGCACGACCACTACATCGCGCTGTCGCCATGGAGGCATGGGCGGTTTCGGTGGGTCGTCACTTCCCGGTTTCCACAACACAAACACCACCGGCACCTCGTATGCGTGCTCCGGATAGGGTGTGTAGCCGTCCGTCAGCACCACCACCGCGTCAACGGGCGGCTGAAGGCGCAGGGCGGCTTCGATACCTGCCACCATGTCCGTTCCACCGCCTCCCTTCATCGCGCCACCGAGTTGCACCCAGTCTTGCCGATGCATCACCTGAACTGCCTCATACGGCACTGCATCGCAGGGGATCACCGTCACCGGCGCACGCAACTGCTCCAGCACTCCACGAACCTCCGCCAGTGCCTGCCCTAACTCATGGTCGCTGATGGAACCGGAGGTGTCCACCACACACGCCACCCGCGGGAGATAATCTCCCTGAAGAGACGGCAACAGCAAGGGATATAACACGCTGCCCCGACGGTGGGGACGTCGGTAACTGTAGTCGATACGGTTGCCGATCCCTTCCACGATTGCGCCGCGCACCCGGCGTAGAAGTATTGTGCGCCAGTCCACCACCGGCTCAAACAGCATCTTTGCCCACCGAACCCAGCCAGCAGGCATATCGCCGCGGCTCTTTTCGGACAGCAGCGTGCGCGCCACCAGCAGACGTACCTGTTCCACCTCCAGCGGGGTAAGTCCGTTCGCCTCCGCTTCCCCGTTTGCTCCGCTGCCCATTTCCCACGGGCGAGGCTGGTTGTGCACGCCGCTGCCTTCATCTGGCGCCGATGCACCCGCCCCATTGCCCGACGGGGCATTAGTAGACTCCTCCCCCGAACTGGCATCGCCCGTGCTCGGGGTGTCCGTCTCATCCGGCAGGTGTACGTAGTACCACTCAGCGGGCTTCCCATCGGGCAAGCCGAAATGTTTGGGAAGGATTGGCGCACGTTGCTTGGGGCAGGTTAAACCGTCGGGGAGCCAGTCGTCGATCTCCATGTCACACGCTACGTTCCATCGCACTGGCGACCCGCTGGCTGGCATGCGCCCTGCATGATCGCGCAGCACATGCCAAATCTCGTGCACCCACACAAATGCCAGACCGGATAGCGCCTTCTTCAACCCCTCATTGTGCAGGATGGAAGAGATAGCGGCTCTGCTCACATACACGCGCATGGCACGATCGACCGCAGCTATGTAAGGCAATTGCTCGGTGACCACCAGACGCGCTGCGAACAACGCCGGCGCCATCCACGGCACCGCCTCCGATGCCAGCACCCGTGCCATGCGCATCGCCTGCTCAACCTGTCTCTCGCAGCACATGCAAACCCAGCGCCCCCACGTAATCGGCTAAATCGGTGTGCTCGAATATCTGTTTCATGCGGGCGGATAGCTCCTGCGCTTGACCGTGCTGATGCGCCGCCACCAGCGCGCTCTGGAACAGCCCCTCCAGCACCACCCGACGAATCGAGATGTAGGCGGCGTCCAGTTTACCCGCCTGCGCTGTCTGCTCGCATAACCGCAGATACGCCTCCACCGCCCGACTCAGTTTGAAGCCGTCGCGCCGACTCGACTGCACGTGTTGCTGGTAGAGCTGACTCAACGCTGCTCCCACCGAGGCAAACAGCACATACACTTCGTCCTCTCGCAACGCACCAATGTCAGCCTCCTCCTCCCCGGACAGCAGGCGCAACGGGTCGGAAAGACGCAACTGGCTCAGGTGCTCGATCAATGCCCGAGCTGCACCCTGTCCCACGCATCCCGTCATCAGGTGCAAAAACACGGCACTGCCCTTGCGACCCGGACCGGGCGCCAGCCCAAGCAGGTCGCAACTCGCCATGAGGTGCACGGCAAAGTCCCACGTGCGCGGGGTCGCGAAGGCGTATTCGTTCTCCGCTGGCTCCGTATACAGCAGGTTCGGCATCCGGCGCAGGAACGCACTGAGCAGTAATCGCCAGAAAGTGAGGCTTTGCGCGTGTGCGACCCGGTCGATGTGCTTCCGTTCGGGGATGCCGAAACCCTGCTCCAGCGCGTCGGTGTAGGCGCTCAGCGGCATGTCCCACTCCAGGTGCACGAAGCGGTTCGCCAGCGGAGCGGACAGGTCCCAACCGGTCGCGGCGATCTCCGGCGGGTTCGCCGCCGCCAGCACGCGCACTCCTGCCGGTAGCGCCCGATCGCCCACGTGTCGCTCCAGCACCACCCGCAACAACGCCGACTGCACGCTGGGCGGAGCGGTGGTCAACTCGTCCAGAAACAGGATTCCCTGCCCTGTCTGCTCGAAGCGCTCAACCCACTGCGGCGGGGCAAAGCGCACCACCGAACCCGCCGCCTCATACACCGGCAAGCCCGAAAAGTCCGTAGGGTCGTGAATGGAGGCAATCAGCACATACACGGGAAACTGCGCGTCTGCCAGCGACTGCACAAACGCCGACTTGCCGGTGCCGGGCTTGCCCCACAACAACACCGGCACGCCGATGGCTCCGTTGGGCGCTGGCGTCTCGAGTGCAACCAGTAATGCCTCTGCTGCAGGAACTGTCTTCATGCTGATTCTCCTCCTGCGCGGTTCTTAGATTGCATCTGGCGCAAGGCCGCCTCCGCCGCACGGCGCACATCCTCGTGGCTATCCCCGAGCAGTGGGATGAGGTGTGGCACCGCCTGCGCATCGCCCAACTTGCCCAGCGCCTCGCACGCCGCACGGCGCACATCCTCGTGGCTATCCCCGAGCAGTGGGATGAGGTGTGGCACCGCCTGCGCATCGCCTAACTCGCCCAGCGCCTCGCGCGCCGCATGGCGCACAGACCAGTCGCTATCCCGGAGCCGTTTGATGAGGTGTGGCACCGCCTGCGCATCGCC
>CAKZNX010000414.1 GCA_937132045.1 uncultured bacterium | reverse complement strand
CAATGACACGCGAGGCGAGGGGGATTGCTTCGTCGCTTCGCTCCTCGCAATGACACGGTGTGCGGAGGGGACTGCTTCGTCGCTTCGCTCCTCGCAATGACATGCGTCGCCTCGGCAGAGGTTCCTCGCCCTGCACAGGCTGGTGACATAACGAGGCGGTGCCAGCAGGCGAAGCCATGCCCTGTTTGGCTACAGTTCGTGCGTAAGGGCAGGGCGCTGCACATAGTCCTTCACAATCCTGCCGTCCTCCAGCACCACCACGCGGTCTGCCTCCTGCGCAAGCCGCTCGTCGTGGGTGACCACCACGAAGGCGGTTCCCGTCTGCCGGTTCATGAAGCGCATCAGCTCGAACACTGCGAAGCCGTTCTTGCTGTCCAGGTTGCCGGTCGGCTCGTCTGCCAGCACCAGCTCGGGGTTGTTTGCCAGCGCACGCACAACCGCCACCCTCTGCTGTTGTCCACCGGAGAGCTGGGAAGGGCGGTAACTCAGGCGGTCGCCCAGCCCTACGCGCCGAAGGAGCTCCGCCACCCGCTCGCGATTCTCTTCCACCATCTGCCCACCCGCAATCTGGCACGGCAGAAGCGTGTTCTCCAGCACCGAGAACTCCGGCAGCAGGTAGTGGAACTGGAACACGAAGCCCATATACCGACTGCGTAATGCTGCGCGTTCCTCCTCCGACAGCTCCGCAGCGTTGCTCCCCGCCAGAAACACCTTGCCGGAGGTCGGGGTATCCAGCAAGCCCATCACGTTCAGCAGGGTGGTCTTGCCCGATCCCGACGCCCCCAGCACCACCAGAAACTCGCCACGCTGAACCTGCAGGTTAATATCCAGCAGGGCAGGAGTGGGCACGGCGCCCTCGTACACCTTGTCCACGTGCTGAAGTTCGCACACCACTTCCGCCATCAGCTACACCCCCCGGATGACCTCAATGGCGTTCACCCTCGCCGCTCGCCATGCCGGATACAGCGACGCAATCAGCCCCACCACCACGGCAATCACGATGGCTCGTATCACCAGTTCGGGCGTCAGGGCGAACGGAAACACCTCCTGCGTGCGTCCGGTTTCACTGACTGTTGTGCGCAGGCTGTACAGGAAGAGACTGAGCGCCACGCCCTGAACCGCGCCAGCCACTGCCCCCAGAAATGCCAGCAGGGTACCCTCGATAGCGAAAATCTGCAGGATCTGCCGGTTGGTAGCTCCGATTGCCTTCAAGATGCCGATCTCCCGCAGGCGCGTGACCACGGAAGTGATCATGATGCTGGCGATGCCGAACCCCGCTGCAATGGTGGTGAACACCAGAATCAAGTTCGAGGATTGCGACTGCGCCCGAAGCCCGCTCAGCAGCTGCTGGTTGTCCTTCATCCACGAGTTGGTCTCGTAAGGCACCTGCAAGGCAATCTTCTGCGCCAGCTCCTCCGCCTCGAAGATGCGCGTCAGCTTGATGCCGATGGTGGTGACGGCCGAACCCACCGCGAACAGGCTCTGAGCGTCCTGTAGAGGGATGTATACGGTGCCGCTGTCTACCGCGCTGAAGCCGGTGTCGAAGATACCCGCCACGGTGTAATTGCCGACCGCACCTTCCGGGCTGAGCAGACGGATTTTGTCGCCGAGTGACAGCCCGAACTCGTCTGCCAGCTTGAAGCCGATGACCGCTTCGCCGCCGTTCAACCCGAAGAATCGTCCGCGCACCAACTTGGACTGTATATCCACCACGCCGTTGTGGCGCTCGGGTATCATACCCACCACGCTAACTGCCTTGCGCTTCTCGTTGCGAGTGACGAACGCCTGACTCTCTACCACGGGCGACACCGCGCGGATGTTCTCGCTGAAGCTCGGAACGCGCTCCACCCAAAGGCGCCAGTCCTCGATCTTGCGCTTCTGCTGCTGGAGTTTGATACGTTCACCCAGATACAGCTCCTCCTGTCCCGAGGCGACCTCCCACACCGCAATCGGCTGCCGCTCCGGCTGGCGAATGACCACATGCGGGATGGCGCCTGTCACGCTGCTGATGAGCCGTTTCTGCAGTCCACCGATGAGCGAGCCGAGGAAGATAATCAGCGTGACGCTGACCGCAACCACCCCCATCGTTAACAGGGTTTGACCCTTGTAGTAAAGCAGGTGGCGCATTGCCACGCTGAGGGAGAAGCGGTCGATCATGGCGCACCTCCTTCTGCAGCAGGCTTGGGAGTAACCGCCTGCCCCTCCTTTACCTGAAGAGCCTGCCGAACAACCAGGTCCTGCGGGGACAGCCCCTCAACCGCCACAAACTCTTCACCACGCGCCAGCACCTTCACGCCCTTTGAGACCACCTTGCCGTCGTTCACCACGTACACGACGTCGCTACCTCGCGCCACAATGGCACTCAGTGGCACGGTGAGCGAGGCATCAAGACGGCGTACCTCAACGCTCACGTCCACGGTCATGTCTGGACGCAGGAAGGGCGGTATCTCGTCTGGGCGCAGGCGAACCGTGACCACTCCGCGCGCGTTGTCAATCTCGGGACCCACCTGCGTGACGGTCGCGCGGAACGGCTGTTTCCGAAAAGCAGGCACCACCAGTGTGGCGGATTGACCCACCGCGAGGCGCGGAATGTTCGTCTCGTCCGTCTCCATCACAATCTCCACCCGACGGGTATCGGCAATGGTGAGCAGGCTAGCGCCGGGCAGGACGCTTTGCCCCGGCTCCACGTTGCGCCGAATGACTATCCCGCTAAGGGGCGCCAGCACGTCGCGCTGACGCAACCGCTCTTCAATCAGGCGCGCATTCGCCTCCGCCTGGCGCAGACGCGCCCGCGCCACTTCTACCTCCTCTTTCAGCGGCTTTCGCAACAGCAACTGCAGGTTCGCTCTTGCCGACCGGACGGACTGCTCCAGACTGGCTCTCGCCGATCGCACCTCAGCGCGCGCTGCCTCTATCTCCTCATCTCGGGCTGGCTGACGAATAAGCGCCAGCTGTGCCCGCGCCGAGTCCTCTGCCGCTCGAGCTGCCGTCAGGGCGTTGTCTGCCCGCTCCAGCTCCGAGCGGCTCGCAGCGTTTGCCTCGTAAAGCTGCCGGGTGCGTTGAAGGTCGGTCTCTGCTTGCCTGCGACGTGCCTCCGCCTCGGTCACGGCTGCCTCCGCCCGCGCGATCTCCTCCTGTCGCCCGCCCGCTTCCAGAGCGCGCAAACGCTGTAGTGCCGCCTCCAGTCGTGCCCGCCCCACCGCCTCAGCGCCTTCCAGCTCAGCGCGTGCTCGTGCAATCTCTTCAGGCAGGCTTCCGCGTAACGCCTGCTCCAGCTCCCGACGGGCGGTGTCTACCGCGGTGCGCGCCGCGCTGAGCTGCTGAAGGAGCTCATCCCGCTGAAGGCGAGCGACCAACTGTCCACGCTGAACCGCATCGCCTTCGCGTACCAGCACCTCCGTCACCACGCCGCCGGTTTCGCT
>CAKZNX010000413.1 GCA_937132045.1 uncultured bacterium | reverse complement strand
CCTGCTTCGTGGGATGAGCCGACCATCCTCATCGGGGCAGCGGAGAAGTACGAGGCGCGCTGTCGGCGGTGTCACCGCGTGCTGAATGCTCCACGCAACGGTCATCGCCGTAGCCGCCGGCGAACGCAGGTTGCGGAACCGCTGCCGGAACAGGAGCAGAGCACCCTGTTTTAGGGCATGCGGTACCGTCGCGAGCGCCATACACTGAGAGCGTAGCAGAGAAGTCAGATTTGCGGAATCCGGGTATTTACAGTTATGAACGCACACCTTGAATCCATTGCGAACGCCGTACGCGCGGTGCTTGACACGAAGGACGGTGTACGCGAGATGGCTCTGCGCCAGTCGCGTGAGCTGATTCGTCTCTCCGCCACCACCGTACGCAGTATCCACCGGCACGAGTTCCAGCAGGCTGAGCAGGGGTTGACCGAGGCGTCGGCGCGGGCGGGCGAGCTTAACGCGCTTCGCACCGACCATGCCGATATCTACTATGCGGGGTATGTGCAGGACGCGCTGAAAGAGTATGCGGAGGCAAGCCTCCTGCACGCGCTGGTCGGTTCTCAGCCTCTGCCTTCACACGACCAGCTGGGCATCGAGGTGCCCGCCTACCTCAACGCGCTATGTGAAGCCGCCAGCGAGTGCCGACGGCACATCCTCGACCTCCTGCGTCAGGGAGACACCCGTACCGCCGAGCGCCTCCTCGCCGAGATGGACGATATCTACTACATGCTGGTCACGTTCGATTATCCCGACGCGCTTACCGGCGGTCTGCGGCGCAGTGTGGATGCTCTGCGCGCGGTGCTGGAGCGCACTCGTGGCGACGTCACCATCACAACTATCCAGCGCGATCTGGAGGAAGCGCTCAAGTCACCATCACAGGACTGACGCGTGGTTACAGCAAACCGAGCGCCCGCAGACCTTTAACCGACTCGTCCAGCGACTCGGCGAAAGCCGAGACCGCCGTGTCGATATTCTCCGGCGACACAATGAGCGGAGGCTCGAACCGGATGACCCGCGGGTTGTTCAGGGTATAGGCAGCGATGACGCCCCTGCGAGTCATCCCACCGATGACCAGCTTCGCCACGTCCTCGATGGAAAACTCCACGCCCACCATCAGCCCTTTACCGCGTACCTGTGTGACGATGTCGGGATAATCGCGCTGTACCGCGCTGAGACCGGTCAGGAGCTGTTCGCCGCGCTGTGCGGCACGCACAGGCAGGTCTTCTTCCTGCAGAACCTGCAGGGTAGCGATACCGGCAGCGCACGCCAGCGGGTTGCCGCCGAAGGTGCTGGTGTGGATGAGCGGGTTGTCGCCAAAAGCCTTTTCCCAGATTTCGCGCGTAGACGAAAACGCCCCCGACGGCACCACGCCCCCGCCCAGCGCCTTGGCAAGAGTGATGATGTCGGGCTGAACGTCCCAGTGCTCCACCGCAAACATCGCGCCAGTACGTCCCAATCCCGTCTGCACTTCGTCCACGATGAGCAGGGCGTTCCGCTCGGTGCAGAGCTGGCGCAGGCTGGGCAGGTAATCGTCCAGCGGCAGGAAAATGCCTCCTTCGCCCTGTATCGGCTCCACAATGATGCCTGCGGTATCGTCGTCCATCTCCTGAGCCACCGCGTCCACATCGCCGAACGGCACATGCACGAACCCGGGAACGAGCGGATAGAAAGGTTGACGATACTGTTCGCGCCCGGTTGCGCTGAGCGACCCCATGCTCTTGCCGTGATAGCCGCCCAGCGTGGCGATAAACTTGTGTTTGCCGGTGTATTTCCGGGCGATTTTGAGCGCTCCTTCCACCGCCTCGGTGCCGCTGTTGCACAGGAAGCTGTAGCGGAGGTCGCCCGGCAGAACCAGCGCCAGCGCTTCACAAAAATCCGCCACCAGCGCACTGAAGAAGACCTTGCTGGATAACGGCATCCTGTCCAGCTGTGCTTTCACTGCCTCCACCACCTTCGGATGGCGGTGCCCCAGCGCAAAAGTGCCGTATCCACCCAGAAAGTCCAGGTAGGCTCGCCCGGCGTGGTCGTACACCATCATGCCTTCCGCCCGCATCTCCACGCCGAAATCGGCGAACTTCATCAGTTGCGCCAGCCCCGGGTTGACATATTGCAGGTACTTTTCGTAGGTCTGTTCCAGAATGTCGCTCATGGCTTGCCTCCTGCGTGCGCTCAATAGACAGATTGATCGACAATGCGGCGTCCATCGTACGCTGGGCGGATGCGTTTGTGTTTCAGGATGTAATCCGACACGATGTCCAGTCTTTTGCGACCGGTGTCCTCGAAGGCAATCCCGGCAGGTTCCAGGTAGCGCTGAGCAAAGTAGCTGTTGGTGGACAGTAAATATTGCCGGTCGTCCTGCAGAGGCTCGCCGTTCACGGTCACCTCGGTCAGCACCCCTGCCTCGAAGCGATAGCGAATGCCGGAGACGGCAGGGCGTGTTCGCCGCAACAGCTCGCGCAGTTGCGCGCCCGAGGCTCGGAACTTGACCATTGTGTTGCCAAACGGCAATGCCTTCGCGAGGTCGTATCGGGTGATGGGACCGCGCAGGATGGGGGCGCGCACCCCGCCCATGTTTTCAAGGTCGGCTTCGGTACCCAGCATTTCGCGGAGGGCATCTGCAACGAGGTTGTACTCTGCATCGTCGTTGCCCCGGCGGGTGAAGTCATCCTCCGCCTCACCCAGAACAACGCCATAGTAACCGCTTATCGGCTTCCAGTAGCGCTCTACCACTGCTTTCACTGCGGGATGATCGGGGATATCGGGACCGATCAGAATCAGCTCGCCGTCATAACGCATGAGCGTCCACTTTCCACTGGCGGGGTCGCGGCGAAGAATCAGCTCCAGTTTGCCCAGCTCCGTACCCCACTGAAACGCCTGAACGATAATCGTTCCGTTCTTGCGGAAAAGGCTCTCCATCTCACCGTGTGGCACGAACTCCGGTTTGGGCAGCCGCGTGTGCGAGTGCCCGCCGACTATCACATCGATGCCCGGCACCTCACGAGCCAGACGTTGATCCGCCGCGATACCCAGATGCGACAGCAGAACGACTACATCCGCCTGCTCACGGAGTTGGGGTACCAGCTGTCGTGCTACCGGAATTGCATCGAGAATCTCCACGCCTTCACGGGTTGCCGGATAGCCACGAGTGCTCTCGGTGACCAGCCCGAACACAGCAACGCGCGCCCCCTCCACGTTCAGTATCTCGAAAGGTTTGAGGAGGGGCTGTTTGGTACCTGAGTCCACGACGTTGGCGCATACCACAGGGAACTTCGCCATTTGTGCCAGCTTCAGCCACTGCGCGCGCGTGTTGTTGAACTCATGGTTGCCGTGCGTACTGATGGTGTATCCCAGCGCGTTCATGGCTGCGACGTCCGCTTCGCCGCGATACTCTATGGAGAATGCGGTGCCGTCCATGTAGTCGCCCACGTCCACCACCCACGTGGTTCCGAATTGCTGTCGTAGTTGCTCCACCAGGGTAGCTCGCCTCGCGATTCCGCCGATATTGCGCCGAACAGCCAGCTGCGCCTCGAAGGTAGCCGGATCGGGCGGGTCGGGATAGCTGAAGGGGAAGAGGTTACCGTGTGTGTCGTTCGTGTGCAGGATGGTCAGTTTCCAGTAGCGCGGAGGGGTATCCGCCCCCAGCGCCGCGCCCGTGACAAGCCATGCGAGCACCGCTACCGCCACGAAAAGCCTTCGGTGAGCAAACATAACGACCTCCATTTCTCATACAGGAAATTCCAGCAGGTGTTTTGGCGCGTGAGTGAGTACCTCTGCGCCGGTCTCGGTGACCAGCACATCGTCCTCGATGCGTACGCCGCCAAAGCCCTCGATGTAGATGCCCGGTTCCACCGTTAACACCATGCCCGGCTCCAGCACCACCTCGGACTTCTGCGAGAAACCCATACCGTCGTGCACGCTCAGACCGATACTGTGCCCCAAGCCGTGGGTGAAATAATCGCCATAGCCCGCATCTGTAATCACCTGGCGTGCCACCGCATCGACGTCCGCACCTTTCACGCCGGGTTTGATGGCTTCGATAGCGCGCAGTTGTGCCTCCAGCACTGTCTGGTAGATGCGTCTCTGTTCATCGGACGCGGAACCGATCACGACCGTTCGGGTGATGTCGGAGCAGTAGCCGTCCACCTCCGCGCCGAAGTCCAGCGTGACGAAGTCGCCGGGTTGCAGACGCTTCTCGGACGGCTCGGCGTGGGGGATGGCAGAGTTGGCGCCAGAGGCGACAATGCTATCGAAGGCAGGTCTGCGCGCACCCTGGCGGCGCATGTAGAACTCCAGCTCCATCACCAGATCGATCTCCACCGCTTCCGGCTGCAGAAAGAGCTGGATATGCTTGAAGGCAGCATCGGCAATTCCACAGGCGGCACGTACGCTGGAAATCTCCTCGGCGTCCTTCACCATGCGAAGGTCTTCTACAGTAGTGCCGGTGGGCACCCACTCCACGCCCATCTCGTTGTACTTTTCGCGCCAGCCTTCCAGCGTCTTGACGGTGACGTTCGCCGACTCGAAACCCACTTTGCGCAGGCTTCGCCCCTCCAGCTGTGTTTTGAAAAGATCATCATCCGGGTTGTCGGGCACTACAATCTCGTAGCCGGGCGCCTCGCTCTGGGCGCGCAGGGTGTACCGTTTGTCGGTAAGCATCACGGCGAAGTCTCTGCCGATGAGCAGTGTGCCCGCGCTGCCGGTGAATCCGCTCAGGTAGCGCACGTTCAGGCGAGAGGTGATGACGAGAGCGTCGACGTTCAGTTCATCCAGACGAGAGCGAAGACGGTGCACACGCTGAGGAAACCTCAGGCTCATCGGCGACTCTCCTCCAGAATGAACTTGACCGCATCCAGCGCCATCAGGTAGCTCATCACGCCAAAGCCTGAGATGATACCGTGCACAACCGACGCAGTGACCGACTGCCGCCGGAACTCCTCGCGGGCGTGGATGTTGGACAGATGCACCTCCACGGTCGGCAGACGCACCGCCGTGATGGCGTCGCGAATAGCAATACTGTAATGTGTGTATGCGCCCGGGTTAATGATCAGCGCGTCTGCCCACTGCAGAGACTCGTGGATGGCTTCGATAATCTCTCCCTCGTGGTTGGACTGAGTGATACGCACTTCCAATCCCAGCGTCTTTGCCCGCTCGAGGATGCGCTGGTTAATCTGTTCCAGATTCAGGTGACCATACACTTCGGTTTCGCGGATGCCCAGCATGTTCAGGTTCGGACCATGGATCACAGCGACTCGTGGCATGTCGTTCTCCTCACTCCTGTTTCTGCTCGGTGGCGACGTCTTCCACCAGCAGCTCGATAATGCCATCGCGGATGGGATAATGACGATGGCATTTGTCGCAAACGAGGCTATCTTCACTTTGCTGCCTCAGCGGTGGGCGGTCGTCACAGGCTGGGCAAGCGAGTATCTCCAGCAGCTCCTTGCTCAATGGCATAATGCCGAACCTCCCGCATGTATTCGGTCACATTTTAGCACATCGGGAGGCACGAGTCCAATTGACTTCCCCAAGGATTTGCGTTATATTCTACGTAAACACCGGTCGCGGAGTACCACATGCCACAACCGCCCGATACTGAAACCGTACTGGTCGTTGACTTCGGAGCACAATACACACAGCTCATCGCCCGGCGAATCCGCGAGTGCCACGTGTTCTGCGAGATCGTCCCGGCTGATACCTCCGGCGAGCACATTGCCGAACGACGTCCGACGGGGCTGGTGCTCTCGGGCGGACCCGCCAGCGTTTACGAAGATGGCGCTCCGCGAGCTGATGAGCACCTCTACCAGCTGGGCATTCCCATTCTTGGCATCTGCTACGGACACCAGCTGATGAGCCATCAGCTGGGTGGGGTGGTGGAACCCTCCGAGACGCGCGAATACGGGCGTACCGAACTGCAGGTGCTCGTTCCGGACGACCCGCTGTTCGCTGGTCTGGACACACGCCTCACCTGCTGGATGAGCCACGGCGACAAGGTGCTGGAGCCACCTGCGGGCTTCCGCATCACTGCCGTTACCGAATCGACCCCCGTCGCGGCAATGGCAGACACTCGGCGCCGATTTTTCGGAGTGCAGTTCCACCCCGAAGTGCATCATACACCCTTTGGCACACAGCTGATCGACAACTTCCTGAAACGGGTATGTGGTTGTCGCGGGGACTGGACGCCCGGCAACTTCGTGGAGCAGGCATCGCAGGAGATACGTCAGCAGGTGGGTGATGGGCATGTGCTGGTGGCGGTCAGTGGCGGCGTGGATTCGATGACGGTGGCGGCGCTGGTGTACAGGGCAATTGGCGGCGACCGGCTCACCTGCGTGTTTGTGGACCACGGTCTTCTGCGCGCGGGCGAGGCGGAACAGGTGCGAGAGACCTTTTCGCGTCTGTTCCCCGTGCATCTGGTGTATATGGATGCCCGCCAGCGCTTTCTGGACAGGTTGAGAGGCGTGGAGGACCCCGAGCAGAAACGCAAAATCATCGGCGAGACCTTCGTGCGCGTCTTCGAGGAACATGCGGACGAGCTGCGCGACTGTGATTACCTGGCGCAGGGCACGCTGTATCCGGACGTGATCGAAAGTGGCGCCACCAAACATTCCGCCACCATCAAGACACACCACAACGTGGGCGGACTGCCGAGCGACATGCGCCTGAAGGTCATCGAGCCGCTCCGCTACCTGTTCAAGGACGAGGTGCGTGCCGTCGCAGCCGAGCTGGGACTGCCTGAGGAAGTGGTGTGGCGGCAGCCGTTTCCGGGACCCGGGTTGGCAGTGCGTATCGCGGGAGAGGTGACGCCGGAACGGCTAGAGATTGTGCGGGCAGCCGACCGCATCGTGCTGGAAGAGATCTGGCGCGCCGGATTGATGCGCGAAATCTGGCAGTCGTTTGCTGTGTTGCCAGCGGTGCGCAGTGTGGGGGTGATGGGCGACCAGCGCACCTACGCGCATCCCATCGTGGTGCGAGTGGTGGTCAGCGAGGATGCCATGACGGCCGACTGGGCGCGGCTGCCGTACGAGGTGCTGGAACGCATCAGCAACCGCATCGTGGGGGAGGTGCCAGGCGTGAACCGCGTGCTCTACGACATCACCAGCAAGCCCCCAGCAACCATCGAGTGGGAGTGAGTGGGAACTCCGGAAAAATGTGTCATAATAACACCACATCTGGATCCACTTCATCCGGTTGAGGAGTTCGCAATGGTGATGGTTCAGTCCACGATTAAGCCGCTGATATCCGAGGAACAGATTGCTGCCCGTATCGCCGAGATGGGCAGGCAAATCCGTGAAGACTACAGCGACACGAACATCCTGCTGGTGGGTGTGCTGAAGGGGGCGGCTGTCTTCCTGTCCGACCTGCTGCGGGCGATCGACGGCGCGGTGGACTACGACTTCGTGGCGATATCCAGCTACGGCAACGGCACGAGGACTTCTGGGGTGGTGCGCATCCTCAAGGACCTTGATGAAAGCCCCGTCGGCAGAGACGTGCTGATCGTGGAAGACATCGTGGATAGCGGACTGACCCTGCAGTTTCTGCTGGAGAACATGAAGATGCACCGCACCGCCAGCGTGAAGGTCTGTGCGCTGCTGGACAAGGTAGCGCGGCGTGTGGTGGATGTGCCGATCGACTACAGAGGGTTCGAGGTGCCCGATGTCTTTGTGGTGGGCTACGGCATGGACTACGCTGGACTGTACCGCAATCTGCCCTATATCGGCGTTCTGGAGCAGGAAGCCGGAAGTTAACGCTGCAAAAAAGCAGGGGAAAAGCAGGGGAATCGATGCAGGGGGGTAGACTCCACAGCGAAAATGGGCTATAATACGGATTGGGACAGTTCCTGTGTCTTCCCTCTCAATTGCCAATAAGCGAAAGCGACCAGAAGGCGTTTCCAGTTTCCCAGTAACGGGTATCCGGCTTGTACGGAGAGCACAGGAGCTTTTTCCGAATTGCAGGTGATAGACATTCAACCTCACAAGATGTTCCGACCTCGTGGCTGTGCGCTGAACGCAACAGCGCGAAACACACATCCACACGGTGAAAGGTGACAACCGGCATGGAAACGATTGACCTCGCGGAATTCGACCGCAAGTCGCTCGAGGAGTTACACGCCATCGCCCGCGAAAAGGGCTTGGAGGTGGAGGACAACATCCGCAAACAGGAGCTCATCCAGCGCATCTTGCAGGCGCATACCGAGTCCAGCGGGCAGATTATGGCGGAGGGTGTGCTGGAAATCCTGTCTGACGGATGGGGCTTCCTGCGACGAGACATCAACTTCGCAGCGGACGGCAACGGTGACATCTACGTCTCCCAGACGCAGATCAAACGCTTCGGGCTGAAGACTGGCGACACGGTGTTCGGCGTGGTACGCCCGCCAAAAGAGAACGAGAAATACTACGGGCTGCTGCGTGTGGAGCTGGTGAACGGTCTGGACCCGGAGTTTGCGCGGCATCGAACGCATTTCGACGACCTGACACCCATCTATCCCGTCGAGCGCATCCGGATGGAGACCGATAGCAAGAACATCTCCGCCCGGCTGATCGACATGATTGCCCCCATCGGCAAGGGGCAGCGCGGATTGATTGTGTCGCCTCCAAAGGCAGGCAAGACTACCCTGCTGAAAACCATTGCCAACAGCATCGCCATCAACCATCCCGAGGTCGTTCTGCTCGTTCTGCTGGTGGACGAGCGTCCGGAAGAGGTGACCGACATCCGTCGCTCGGTGAAGGGAAGGGTGGTGAGCTCTACCTTCGACGAGATGCCCGAGAACCACATGCGCGTTTCGGATATGGTGCTGGAGATGGCGAAGCGGCTGGTGGAGGCGCGTCGTGATGTGGTCATCCTGCTGGACAGCCTGACCCGCCTCTCGCGAGCCTCCAACCTGACGGTAAACCCCAGCGGGCGCACGCTCTCGGGAGGTCTCGACCCGTCGGCGCTGTATCGTCCCAAACGGTTCTTCGGAGCGGCGCGAAACATCGAGGAAGGCGGAAGCCTCACGGTGCTTGCCACCGCGCTGGTGGATACCGGTAGCCGTATGGACGACGTGATTTTCGAGGAGTTCAAGGGTACGGGTAACATGGAGCTCGTGCTCGACCGCGGGCTCGCGGAGCGGAGAATCTTCCCGGCAATCGACATCAACCGCTCCGGTACGCGCCACGAGGAACTGCTCTTCACCGAGGAGGAACTGCGACGGGTGTGGAAGCTGCGCCGAATGCTGGCATCCATGGAACCCATGCAAGCCATCGAGCAGCTCATCGGTCTGCTTTCGCACACCAGCTCTAACGAGGAGTTCCTGAGAGTGGTGGAGAACATTAAAGAGACCGACTGAGGAACGCGCGGAGCGCTGAGGGGGGACAAGCTATGAGCGACCGTTTCCGCGACATCTTTAACGATTGGCAGGACGACGAAGGACCGCCAGATGAGTTCGATGAGCTTGGGCACCTCGAGCCGCGTCGCCTGGACGAGAAGGAGGTGCGTGTGCTTGGCGTGTACGAGCACCAGGAAACCGGGATGCCCCCTCAGTTCTTCGTCCTGCTGCAGGACAACCGTGGGCGTCGCCTGCCCATATGGATCGGCAAGTACGAGGCGCTTTCCATCTCGATGGCGCTGGAAGGCGACGTGCCCGACCGTCCCATGACACACGACCTGCTGAAAAACGTGATCGAGCGCCTGGGTGGTACGGTGGAGCGGATCATCGTGGATGACCTGTGGCAGAGTACGTTTTATGCTAAGGTCACGATTATTCGGAACGGCGAGTCGCTCGAGATCGACTCTCGCCCCAGCGACGCGATTGCGCTGGCACTACGAACGCGCTCGCCCATTTACGTGGCAGAGCCGGTCTTTGAGTCCATCTCCGACGCGACGTAGCCTGCCGGCGAAGACCGTTCAAAAGGTCTTTCGGCTGTTCAGCAGGATGGTGACGGGACCATCGTTCACCAGCGACACGAGCATGTGCGCCCCGAATACACCTGTCTGGGCAGACAATCCCGCCTCTCTCAGCATCTCTACCACCCGTTGATACAGTCTGTCCGCCATGTCGGGCGGTGCGGCATCGGTGAAGCTGGGACGGCGCCCCTTCCGGCAGTCCGCGTAGAGCGTGAACTGCGATACCACCAGCACCTCGCCACCGATGTCGGTAATCCCGAGATTAATCTTGCCCACGTCGTCCTCGAACAGGCGCAAGGTGGCGATTTTGTCGGCGATGTAACGGGCATCGGCGTCGCCGTCGTCGTGCGTCACACCCAGCAGAACCACATAGCCCCTGCCTATCGATGCCACCTGCTCACCGTTGACGGTTACCTCTGCCCGTGCGACCCTCTGCACCACTGCTCGCATTATGCTGCCTCTTCTCCTGTGCCCGTTCGGCGGATGTCCAGCACGTCGCTGATTCGGCGCACGCGGTCCATCAGGGAACGCAATTGGGCGGTATTCTGTACCTCCACCGTCAGGTCGATGCGAGCGACCCCGCTGGGCAGAGAGATAGTGCGCACCGCGGTGATGTTGGTCTTCGACTCGCCGAACACCTCCGCGATGTCGGAAAGCAGTCCGGTGCGGTCTGCTGCCTCGATGTGCAGTGAGGCGGCGTACACGGCGCCTGAGCGGCTATCCCATCGAACGGCTACCAGTCGTTCTGGCTCCTGCTGCAGATAGCTCTGCACGTTCCGGCAAGAGCGCCGGTGCAGGGTCATCCCGCGTCCTCGTGTGGTGTAGCCCACCACTTCATCGCCTGGCAGAGGAGTGCAACAGCGTGCCCGGCGGATCATCACGTTGTCGATGCCGTCTACCGAGAGTCGGGTCTCGCCCTCCAGCATCCTGCCCGTCGGCGACAGCACCGGCTGAGCGGGCACTTCCGGCAGGAGGCGGTTCAGCACGGAGTGCGCGGAGTAGCGTCCATCGCCGACGGCGGCGTACAGCTCCTCGGTATTGGGCAGGTTCAGCTTTCGGGTAACCTCCTCCAGCGCCTCCGCCTTCAGCACCTCTCTGACGTCCAGTCCGAGGCGCTCTGCTTCGCGTTCCAGCTGCTCCCTGCCGCGTGCCACGCTTTCGGCGTGCGCCTGTTTGCGGAAATACTGTTTGATTTTACTGCGTGCGTGCGAGGTCTTCACGAAGTTCAACCAATCGCGGCTGGGATGGGCATTGGGGCGCGTGATAATCTCCACGATGTCGCCGTTCTTGAACCGGTAGTTTAGCGGCACGATGCGCCCGTTGACCTTCGCGCCGACGCAGGTATTTCCAATATCGGTGTGCACGCGATAGGCGAAGTCCACCGGCGTCGACCCCGCCACGAGGTCGATCACGTCGCCTTTTGGGGTAAACACGAAGACCTGGTCGTTAAACAGGTCGTTAATCACCGAGCGCAGGAATTCGGAGGAGTCTTTGCCATCTGCCTGCCACTCGAACAGCTGTTGCCGCAGCAGCCGCATTCGTTGTTCGTAACGGTCTTCAGGCGTGGTGCCCTCTTTATATTGCCAGTGCGCCGCCACACCGAAGTCGGCGGTGCGATGCATCTCCCACGTGCGGATTTGCACCTCCAGCGGCTGTCCATGCGGACCGTAAACTTTGGTGTGCAGGGACTGATACATGTTGGGCTTGGGCTTGGCGATATAGTCGTCGAAGCGCCCCGGAATGGGCAGCCAGAGTTCGTGTACGATGCCCAGCGCAAGGTAACAATCTCGTATGGTGTCCACAATCACCCGTATCGCGAGCAGGTCGTATATCTGCTCGATGTCGATCTCCTCGCGGAGCATCTTCTGGTAGATGCTGTACAGGTGCTTGGGGCGTCCATGCACCTCGGCACGCAGCTTCGCCTTTTCGAGCCGTTCTTTGAGAAGACGGATAGCTTCGTTAATGTCTTCTTCGCGTTCCTTGCGGGTACGCTGCACGCGAGCGGTGAGTTCCTCATACTTCTGCGGCTCCAGATACTTGAA
>CAKZNX010000412.1 GCA_937132045.1 uncultured bacterium | reverse complement strand
CACACGAACAGCTGGGAGGCGGGTTGATAGACCGGATAGAGCGCGCTTAATCTGGGAGGCAGAGCCTCGTAGTCCTGCAGGTACATGCGTGCCGCCATGCCGATCTGTCGCAGCTGGCTCATGCACGAGGCGCGGCGCGCGTTCGCCCGAACCTGGGCAAACACCGGGAACAGTATCGCTGCCAGCAGGGCGATGATGGCAATTACGACGAGCAGCTCTACCAGTGTGAAACAGTGTCTTCTCGGATTCATGATAGCCCGACTCCTGTAAGATGGCGTAACTCCTCACCAGTATGTATGATGAGCGTGAAGGACAGACGGTTACATCTGGCGTACGGTATACTGAAGGCGCCATCAAATGTGCGGGCTGAGGATGCAGGGTGAAATGAGCGACGACGCGATGATTATCGGTGGGGGCTTCGCTGGTGTGGAGGCAGCGTGGGCGGCGGCGAACGCAGGCGTGCCGGTCCGGCTGTACGAAATGCGCCCTGCGCGGCAGACACCAGTGCACCAGACGCCTTTGCTGGCGGAACCAGTCTGTTCCAACTCGTTCAAGTCCACCTTGCTCACCAGCGCGTCCGGACTGTTGAAGTGGGAGATGCGCCGGCTGGGCTCGCTGGTGCTGGAGTGCGCGCACGAGGTAGCTGTGCCTGCCGGCGAGGCGCTGGCGGTAGACCGTCATCTGTTCGCTCAGGCAGTGACCAGGCGACTGGAGGCGCATCCGCTGGTGCAGATTGTCCGCGAAGAGGTGACCGAGATACCCGATCACCGCCCGCTCATTATCGCCACGGGTCCGCTCACTTCGGATGTGCTGGCACAGGCGATAGGGCGCCTGACCGGCGCTAAGCGGCTGTACTTCTACGATGCCGTCGCGCCAATCGTGGACGCGCTGACCCTGAACATGGAACGCGTCTTCTTGGCGTCGCGATACGACAAAGGAGAGGCAGCTTACCTCAACTGCCCCATGACGCGGGAGGAGTACGAGACGTTCGTGGATGCCCTGCTATCGGCTGAGACCATGCCCCTGCACGATTTCGAGGAGCCTCGCTATTTCGAGGGATGCCTGCCCATCGAAGAGATTGCCGCGCGGGGCAGGGAGGCACTGCGCTTCAGTCGGTTCAAGCCGGTAGGTCTGCGCGACCCACGCACCGGGAAGCGCCCTTATGCAGTGGTGCAGCTGCGCCAGGAGAACCTGCAGGGCACGCTGTACGGGCTGGTGGGATGCCAGACGCGCATGAAGTGGGGCGAGCAGAGACGGGTTTTCCGCCTGATTCCCGGGCTGGAGAGCGCCGAGTTCGTTCGGTACGGTGTGATGCACCGCAACACCTACATCCACTCGCCGAGCCTGCTGGAACCCACTCTGCAACTGCGCAGCGAACCGGGCATCTTCTTCGCCGGTCAGATCACCGGGGTGGAGGGCTATATCGAGAGCGCCATGTGCGGTATCGTCGCAGGGTGGAACGCCGCCCGACTCGTTCGCAACCTGCCGGCGATTGCTTTACCTGCTGAAACCATGATGGGCGCCCTGCTGGGCTACATCAGTAACTACATGGGCAAGGACTTCCAGCCGATGAACGCGAACTTCGGACTGCTGCCCGAGCCGGAGCCGCCCGTGCGTGACCGTCAGCAACGCATTGCGGCGAAAGTGGAACGGGCGCGGCAGTCGCTGGAACGCTTCGTGCAGGCGCTGAAAGGTGAGTGACAATCTCTACGAAGCCATAGACGCCTTTGTGCTGGACCTGCAGCACCGTCGGCGAGCATCCGGGAACACCGTTCGCGGCTATGCGCACGACGTGGTGCAGCTTGCTGAGTTTCTGGAACGCACCGACCCGCATCTGCAGTGGAGCGATGTTCAACCCTCGCACTTGCGCGCCTTTCTGGCGGAACTGCATCGGCTGGCGCTGTCGGCGCGCAGTGTCGAGCGCAAGGTGGCTGCGCTGAGAGCCTTCTTCAAGTACCTTCAACGGCAGGGGACTGTGACGAGGAACCCTGCGCAGGCGGTGAATGCACCCCGCCGCGAACAGAATCTGCCAAAGGTGCTCTCGCAAAACGAGGTAGAAGGGCTTCTGACTGCTCCCCTCGGCGAGGACGCGCTGTCGATTCGTGACCGCGCCATTCTGGAGCTGCTTTATGCCACCGGCTTGCGTGTGGGCGAGCTGACGCGAATCCAGCTGGGCGATATCGACTGGCAGCAGAACGCTATTCGCGTGATGGGCAAGGGCAACAAAGCGCGTGTGGTGCTGTTTGGGCGCGCCGCGCAGGAAGCACTGACCGACTACCTGAACCGCGCCCGCCCTCAGCTGCTTGCAGTCGGCAGGGCAGGGGATGACGGCTGGCTGTTCCTGAATGCGCGCGGTACCCGCCTCACCGACCGAAGCGTGCGCCGGGTGGTTGACCGCTACGCTGTGCCAGCCGCCTCAGGGTTCAAACCGACCCCGCACTCCCTGCGTCACTCTTTTGCCACGCATCTGCTGGATAGCGGCGCCGACCTGCGCACGGTGCAGGAGCTGCTCGGGCACGCCAACCTGACCACCACTCAGATCTACACGCACGTCAGCCGCGAACGCCTGAAAGAGGTGTACCGCAAGGCACACCCACGTTCCGCCGACACCGACTGATGAACAGGTGGCGAGCACGGCAAAAGCGACAGAGGAGGCTGTACACGCCGGCTGAAGGTCTCCCACAACCTGCTTATACCTTGCTTGGCAGATACGGGCACTCGCCTCTATAATATTCCCTTATAATTCTATTGGCTATAGAAACATTGTAACTCAGGAGGTACACAGTGCGGACTGCTTGTCTGGTGCTTGAGCTGACGTTTGCCGGAGTTTGCGGCGGCAGTGCTGCGCAGGAGCTGAGCCTGCGGGATGCTGTGAGGATAGCGGAACAGCATCATCCCCGCCTGCAGGCGATGGTATCGCGGCGGAATGGTGCACAGCTGAGGGCAAAGGCGGTGTCTGCTATGCTATCGCCGCAGATATCCATGACGGGCTGGCTGGCACAGGGCAATGTGGAGAACATGCTTGCCTCTGCGGCAAGCGTTATGCCCGACTCTATGCGCATGGCGCCTCGCGATCCCTTTGCATCGGTTCAGTCAAAAATCACAGTTCCGCTGTATACCGGCGGGCGTTTGCAGGCTATGGCTGGTGCTTCCCGTGCCGGCGCGGACGTCGCCGCCGCAGAGGTTCAGGAGGCGCTTCAGGAAGTTCGTCTGGATGTCACTGCCCGCTATCTGCAGGCTCTGCTGAAGCGCAGTCTCATGGAGGTTGCCGAAATGCGGTTGCAGGCACAACAGGAGCAGACGCGCATCATGGAAGCACTGTATGAGCAGGGTAAGGTTCCGCTGGCGTATGTTCTGCGCAGTCGTGCGGCAGAGGCGGAAGCCACCCAGTCGCTCACCACCGCCCGAAACGACCTTCAGAAAAGTCTGCTTGAACTGCAGGCGAGCATGGGCGTGTCGCCAACCGGCGAGGTGCGATTACCCGCACTGTCCCCTGACTTTGCGTGGAATGTGCCTTCCGCTGTGGACGAGGCGACACAGCGAGCCATGCGTGGGCGAGCTCTCCTGCGGGCTCAGGGAGAGCGTGTGCGAATGATGCGACTGGAACAGCGAGGTGCAGAGGGCGCTCTATCACCGCAAGCGTATGTCACAGCTTCAGCAGACTGGTGGAAAGCAACGAACCTGCCGGCACAATCGGGCTTCACCGTGGCGCTCGTACTCAGCGTACCGCTTTGGAACGGAGAGCTTCAGGCTCGTGTACAGGAAGCCTCGGCTGTCGTACTCGAGGAGGAGGCGAACTGGCGCCTCGTGCAGATTCAGGTGGAAAACGAGGTGAGGCAAGCCTGGCTGGACATGCACACCGCCGAAGCCAACCATGCCTCCGCCAGGCTGTTTCTGCAAAATGCCGAGGAGACATATCGCGTCTCCACTCTGCGCGTTCAGGAGGGCAAAGCACCTTTTGTCGAACAGATCGATGCCCTTGCCGCGCTGACCGACGCGCGTACACGGTTACTCGAGGCACAGACGGCACAATGGCTTGCCCGCGCTCGCCTGCTCCGCGCGATGGGGGAGCTCTGAACTAATCCGTCTTCTTGCGCAGCAGGGCAATGAACAGCGTCGAGCGCGTTTCCTGGATAATCACCGCCTGAAAGTGCTGGATGTCCCAGCCATGAGA
>CAKZNX010000411.1 GCA_937132045.1 uncultured bacterium | reverse complement strand
AGCAAGATTGGGCGGAAGGATAGCCTGCGGTGCGCGGTAAAGGCTCCATCCCCCCTGAACCGCGAAGATTCGCCACCCGCCTTCGGTAAGGCTCTGCAGGCGCTGAACGAACGGAGTGGATGGGTAGGCGCTCTCGGCAGGCGCGGTCGGGTTGTAGCCCATGCCCGCCGCCCACAGGCTCCCCAGCACGCTCAGCACCAGCACTCCCTGCGGAAACAACGGTTTCCAGCCGCGCCTTAGCCCGAAGAGCACCGCTCCCACACCCAGAACCGCCAGCGCAATGCCCTGCACCAGCACAGGCGCCTGCAGAAGGAACAGTTCGCTGAAAGCGCCCCCAGACAGTACCTGCTCTGCCAATACCTGGGCCGTCAGCATACCCACCGCGAAGAGCACCCCGAGAATAGCCACGGCGATAGCCCAGTCCCTGCGGCCGGCTTCCGCCAGACGATGCGCCCCTATGGCGGACAACAGCGCTACCCCGAACGTCCAGAGCACCAGCACTCGTGCCGGAGAGCCGGTACCGCTGAAGCCGGGCACGCCGAAGTAGAAGAGGGCGTTGAGCGGAGTGCCCAGCGCCATCAGCATCGCCAGCACCGCCAGCAGCAGGGCGTAGGCGCGCCAGATAGAGCGACGCCCCAGCATACCCACCGCCGCCAGCAACAGTGCAGGAACGCCCACAAAGCAGGCGAACTCGGCGTAGTTGCCCTTACCCCAGTACGTGCTCAGGTCGGGAGCGTCGCTCTGCGCGGTATTGGGATGTCCGAAGAAATCGGGAAGGAAGAGGGTCGCCAGGTGTGCGATGGGCATTGCGCTGCTCACGTAGGCGGAGTAGCCCTCCATGGTTGCCGGCGCACGTCGATGCGAGTAACGCGACAGTTCCACCGCAGGCAAAACCTGCGGAGCGCCCAGCGAGGCGGCAATCGCCAGCGCCAGTGACAGAGTTGCCACCGGTCGTGCGGATAGGCGCACCAGTGGGTGCCGACTGCGATCTTGCGCCGAACGCCATGCCGAGGCTCCTGCATGATACGCCACCAGCAGAATGCTCGCCAGCAGGGCGTAGAAGGCAATCTGCAGATGCCCAGCCAGCAGGCAAAATCCCATCGTGGCGCCCCACCAGGTGGCACGTCGTGCTGTCGGCTGACACACCCAACGGCCAGCGGTATGCACCACCCACGGTATCCATGAGGCAGTGGCAGGCACCGTCGGCAGGTACTGCCAGGTGACCATCCACAACGAGAAGGTGAATACCACCGCCCCTGTCAGCGCGGAGGCGAAGTCCACACCCACCTGTCGGCGCAGGAGGAGCCACAGTCCCATTCCTGCCCACCACAGATGCCACCCCGCCAGCCAGCCAAATGCCCTCGCGCCCAGCCACGCGAACTGCGCATTGGGGGGATAGAAAACAGCGGACTGGCTGTTGGCATAGAGCGGATAACCTGCGCCCTGATGCGGGTTCCACAGCGGCAGATGTCCTTCCTTCCACATGCGGGCGGCATACAGCCGCCACACACCGAACTGCGCGGCACCGTCCCACATCAAGGGGTTCCACGGCGGCGGCGTCTCGACGCTGCTGGCACGAAAGGGATATGCCCAGAAGAGCAGGCGTGTGGGAAGCCAGACACGCCCACCGGAAAGCACAGGAAAGAGGAACAACCAGACGAGCAGAGCCAGTATCAGCCCCGCCAGTGCGGTTTCACTACGTGAACTGAAGGAACTGGATCTGCTTGAGCGCGACCTCATTCGTTGGGTCCTGGCGCAATACCTCTTCGAACTGGGCGCGAGCTTCCTCGTACATGCCGAGCATCGCGTAGGTCAGAGCAAGGTCGTTGCGAATGACCACATTGCGTCCGTCTATCTGCACGGCACGCTCCAGCTCACTGAGCGACTGCTCGAACTCCCCGATGAAGCCCAGCACCAACCCCAGCTGATGATGCGCCTCAGCATTGTTGGGCGCAAGCTGCACCGCTGTGCGCAGCTCCGCCAGCGCCTCATCATACTGCCCTTTGATTTTATACGCGACGCCGCGCTCGATGTGGGATTGGACATCCCCCATAGCCCGGTAATCCTCCCGTCTCAGGTATCCCTCGCCCTCTCCACCGTTACCCCAATCCTGAGGCGAGTTACGACACTGAATAGATAAGAAATCAATAATGCCGCACCGAACGCGCTAACCCGCTCTCGAGCGATAGCGTCACCCAAAGTATAGCAGTTTCCTCACATAAAAGCAAGACGCGCCTTTCGCGACAGTCTCCTCACTGCCTGCTGAGCACGCCGCGCATCGCCTGCACGAAGTCGTCCATCTCCTGACGAGTGCGCTTCTCGGTGACGGCAATCAGCAGTTGATGCTCCCGTCCCGATTCGTACCGGCTGAGCGGTAGCCCCGCCAGATAGTCTGGCAGAAGGTCGCGAACCACTTCCTCTGCCGGGCGCGGCAGGTTGACCACGAACTCCTTGAAGAAGCGCGCCCGCGGAGAGGCGAGCTGCACGCCTGGCAGTTCGCTCAGTCGGCGCGCCAGATAGTGTGCCTTTTGCACGCAGAGGTTCGCCACCTGACGGACGCCCTGCTTGCCCAAAGCGCTCAGGTACACCGCGGCGGACAGCGCCATTAGCGCCTCATTGGTGCAGATGTTGGACGTGGCGCGTTCGCGACGGATGTCCTGTTCCCGTGTGCGCAGGGTCATCACAAAGCCACGCCTGCCCTCCACGTCCACCGTCTCGCCGACGATACGCCCCGGCAGGCGACGCACATACTCCTCACGGCAGGCGTAAAATCCCAGCAGGGGTCCGCCGAAGCCCATCGCCAGACCGAGCGGCTGCCCCTCGCCTACCACCACGTCCACGCCGTGCTCGCCCGGTGGCTTTAGGATTCCCAGAGCAATCGGGTCCATCGCCACGACCGCCAACGCCCCCCTACCTTGTGCCCGCGCGGTCACCTCCGCCATCGGTTCGAGGTTCCCGAAGAAGTTCGGGTTCTGCCACAGCACACACGCTACATCCTCTGTTATTGGGGCGTCGAGCCGGGTAACACCGTCCTCACCACAGGGTATCTCCTCCACCTGCAAATCCGCCGCCTCTGCGTAGGTGCGAACCACGTGGCGGTAGTGAGGGTGCACGCTCTGCGAGATGACGATGCGCGTGCGTCCCGTGTGGTGCCACGCCATCAGCGCCGCTTCGGCAAGCGCGGTTGCCCCATCATACATGGAAGCATTGCTGACCTCCATGCCCGTCAGCTGGCAGATCATCGTCTGGTATTCGAACATCGCCTGAAGGATGCCCTGGCTGACCTCCGGCTGGTAGGGCGTGTAGGCGGTGAGGAACTCTCCGCGTGAGATGATGGCTTCGATCACCGCCGGCGAGAAGTGGTCGTAGATCCCCGCTCCCAGAAAACACACCGCCCGCGAGGCGTCCAGATTCTTCGCAGCCAGTCGCTGGGCATGGGCGCGCAGGGCGATCTCGTCCATGCCCTTTGGCAGGTTCAGCAATCCCCTGAAACGCACCTCCTCCGGTATCTCGGAGAAGAGGTCTTCGATGCTTTCCACGCCAATGGCGCGCAGCATTCGCGCGCGATCGGCATCGGTGTGTGGAAGATAGCTCATGCCTTCTGACGCTCCTCAACGAACGCCTGATATTGCTCTGCGGTGAGCAATCCATCCACATCGGCGGGATTGGAAAGGCGCACCTTGACCAACCAGCCCTCGCCGTAAGGGTCTTCGTTCAGCAGCTCGTAGCGCTCGGTGACGGCAGGGTTGCTCTCCACCACCTCCCCGGCGACAGGCGCATACAGGTCTGCCACCGCCTTCACCGACTCCACCGTCCCGAACATCTCATCTGTCTGCAAAATGCGCCCCGGCTCGGGCAGCTCCACGTACACGATGTCGCCCAGTTCGGACTGCGCGTAGTCGGTGATACCGATGGTGGCAATATCGCCCTCCACGCGCACCCATTCATCCGTTTTCGAATATCGTAAATCAGCCGGTATGTTCATCGTTGACCTCCCACTACTCTATACGTTGCTGACAAAGCGCCTCGACACCACCCGCGCGGGTACCAATTTGCCGCGCATGTCTATCTGTACGCTGGTGCCCGTTCTGGAGTGTTCGCTCTGCACGAAAGCCATCGCAATGCTCGTTTCCAGTGTGGGCGAGAAGGTTCCGCTGGTTATTTCGCCAACAGTCTGCCCAATTACCTGCACCTCATAGCCCTGACGCGCCACCATGCGCCCTTCTACCTGCAGCCCCACCAGTTTGCGGGACGCGCCCTGTTCGCGGATGCGACGGATGACTTCCGCGCCGATAAACTGCTTGCTCTTGCTCACCACCCAGCCAAGCCCCGCCTCGATCGGGTTGATATACTCGCTCAGTTCATGCCCGTAAAGCGGGTAGCCTGCCTCGATGCGGAGCACATCCCGAGCTCCCAGCCCGCACGGTACCGCTCCTGCCTCATTCAAAGCCAGCCACAGCGCCCCGGCGTGCCCTGCATCCACAATCAGCTCCACGCCGTCTTCACCGGTGTAGCCCGTGCGTGCCACCAGCACCGCACTGCCCTGCCAGACATATTCGCGTGCATGAAAACGAGGCAGAGAAGCGATGTCGCCCGACAACAGGCGGCTGACCAGCGCCACCGCTTCCGGTCCCTGCACGGCGATCATCGCCGTCTGCGAGGTGCGGTCCTCGAGCGACACCCCAGAGGGCAGGTGCGACAGTATCCACTCGCGGTCTCTTTCTGCGTTTGCCGCGTTCACCACCACCAGCAGATGGTCGGACGCCAGACGATACACGATGATGTCGTCGATGACGCCGCCCTGCAGGTTGGTGAGCAGAGAGTACTGCGCCGCGCCGTCGGTGAGGGTAGAGACGTCGTTGGTGGTGAGCTGCTCCAGCGCGGGAATGGCTAGCGCACCGTGCAGGTGGAACCTGCCCATGTGACTGATGTCGAACATGCCAATCCGCTCACGCACGGCGCGCGCCTCGGCGATAATCCCGCTGTATTGAACCGGCATCCACCATCCGGCAAACTCCACCATGCGCGCACCCAGTTGCGGGTGCAGGTCGGCAAGGGGAGTACGTCGCAGTTCACGGCTTTCGGCTGCCATTAAGTCCTCCTGTCTGGCGGGGCGGAATCGTCGCCCGCCCGATGAGAGAGATAGAGCCGTCGCCCTGTTCCACCCGTTCCACCACAAACGCTGAACCCAGCCTCAGGTCGCGCTCGATGTCCAGCACAGGGTTCAGGGCGTCCATCACTTTTTGCACCACAGCTTGCGGCAGCTCCTCACCTTCCATGTGCAGGGAGGCATTCTCTATCACCACCTGCTGCCCCTCTCGCACCGCTACCTGACCCGATGCCGTGAACCGCCATGAGCCAAGAAGCGCCGCAATCTCGCCTGTAATGGTGACGCCAGAGGCGGCTAAGTTCACCTGAACCGAGTGGACTTCGGGCAGGCGTCGCGCGATGAACTCGGTCAGGCATGTCTCGTCGAGGGTCACTCTGCCGTCGCCCCAGCCGGTGCGAAACAGCCGGATGCGCAAGGCGAACGCTGCCGCCCGCGAATCGAGCGCGACGTTGGGCAGGGTTGCCTCCAGACGGCGCACGGGCACTCCGCGCAGACGAAAATCCTCCAGCTTGATGTGTACCCTTCGGGCGTGCCCCTGCCAGGCGGTCACAGGCGTCTCGGTGAAGAAGGGCATCTGTGCGGTCTGGAAGCCCGAGGCATACACGTGTATCGCATCCGCCTTTGCCAGCAACACACCCAACGCACCCCATTGCGGTTTGATCTGCACCCTGACTTCGCCTGCCCCACCCAGTTCGCTTCGTATCTGCCGCTCGGCGGCACGCTCCAGCCGCCGGGTGTGTTCCGCAGCGCCGCCCGCGATGACGAGGAGAGCAAGGGCGAACTGCAACAGCCTGCGCGCGTCAGTCGCTACCACTCTGTGGACCGGAATTGCCGAACAGGATGCGGTAGAAGCAGTACAGCATCAGCGCGCTGAAGAAAGCCCATGCGCTCAGCATGAACACCCATCCCTGCCAGCTCATTCGGGTAGCACCTCCGCTCGCTGCATGCTCTTTCGAACGTTCCACGCGTACCACACTGCCACCAGCTGCAACACAAACACCAGCATGACGAACCCGCGTACCATCCAGATATGCCAGCCTACTTCCAGCCCTGCCGCCTCCAGTGGACGGGTGAACAGTTCGCCGGACAACAGGGGGCGGATGACGTTTTCGTAGTACCACGTGCCGAGGATGGCTATCAGGAACAGAGGCGTGACGTATTTGGCGCAGTAGTAGAAGAAGCGAGGCACCCGCAGGAGAGCGCCTTCATGCATCTCTTTCCACACCCTATCCGCGCCGAAAATCCACATCAGGATGACCACCTCCAGCAGCGCCATCAGCGGCGGACCGAACGTGCTCGACCAGAAGTCGTACACATCGATCCCGCCCTTGAACCAGATGGCGAACTGCACGCCAATGAGCCATAGAATGCCCATGGCTGCCACTGCGCGCCGACGGCTCATGCCGAACTCATCTTCCAGAAAGGCGATAACCGGCTGGCACATCGCGACCACGGAAGTCATCGCCGCGAAGAACAGCAGAAGAAACCACAGGAACCCCAGAAGATTGCCGCCGGGCAGGAAGCTGAAAATGGCAGGCATGGAAACAAAGCCGAGGTAGAAGCTCCCCTGCGCGGCGATCATCTGCGCCGCCGCTACCCCGAAGAAAGCCGATGCCGCTGGCAGAGCGATGGAAGCTCCCAGCACCACCTCGGCAAAGCTGTTGGACGCGGAGGTGGACAAGCCCGTCAGGGTGACATCGTCCTTCTGACGCAGGTACGACGCATAGCACTGAATAGCCCCCATCCCCAGGCTGAGAGAGAAGAAGACCTGTCCAGCCGCTGCCAGCCATGTCTTGGAATCCAGAAGCACAAACACCTGCCTGCCGTCTCGTTCTACAAACCATTTCGGCTCCCACAGGAAGGCGATACCGTCCATCACGCCGTACTCTCGGGATACGGGATGCCCCAGCGTAAACACCCGCACGACCAGCCCTATCGCCAGAATGAACAGGAGCGGCATCGCAATCTTCGCCAGAACCTCGATACCGCCCGACACTCCGCGCGCCATCAGCCACAGGGTCAGGAAGTAGACCAGCGCAAACACCACGAGGGTGAACACATCGGGACGCAGGAAGGGGCTATCCGACACAGCACCCTGATATTGCGACAGGAAGTCACTGTAAGGCTTCAGCACGCTTTGCGAGATTTCGTCTGCGGACATTCCTTCGTGCAGCTGGATGCTTTCCACGTGGGGCGTCTGCCCGATGAGCGTCTTGATACTGAAGCCCAGCGTCCACGAGCCGACGTAGGAGTAATAAAAAAGAATCAGTGTGGGGATGAACAGACCAAGCACGCCCACGTACTTCGCGACGGGATGCCGCCACATCAGCTGGAACATCGCCGGGGTGGTTCCGTGCCCACGGACACCGCCGAATCGTCCTTGCGTCCACTCCAGCCACATCAGCGGGATCGCCATCAGCAACAGACAGATGAAGTAGGGTATGAGGAATGCACCACCGCCGTTCGCCGCCGCCTGTCCTGGAAAGCGCAGGAAGTTGCCCAAGCCGATGGCGTTGCCCGCCATCGCCAGAACCAGTCCAATACGAGTACCCCAGTGCTCACGTTGTTCGCCGCCGTTTCCCGTCATGCGCCAAAACTGCCTCCTCCACCGGATAGACTTCTTGAGCCAGAGTCAACAGGTGACAGAAGCTTTCGCCTCGATGCCTGCGGATTCCTGTCGAGCCTCAGAACGCCGTGCTGAGCTGCACCAGCGCCACACCACCACGCTCGTCGTCGGTACCCAGCAGGGAGAACGACGACACGCCTCTGGCGTCGTAGTTGATCAACTGATAGATGGCTCTCAGCGTCGCATCGCGTTTTATATCATACCGCATTCCAAGGGTCAGATAGTGCTCGACCGGCTTACCGGGCGCCGAGAGTCCCAGACCTGGGTTGAACCGCTGCGCATCCTTGAGGTTCCAGAAGGCGCCTTCGTAAGTGAGGTTCAGGCGCCACTGCGGGCGAATCTGCCACTGCGCATTCAGCACCAGATGGTTCACGCGATCCTGGGTGCCAAACCCTGCTGGCGGCACCGCCTTGCCCGTGCCCTGATAGAACCCGGCGCGCAGGTCCATCGCCGTACTGCCCAGCTGTGCCCTGAGCCCCACATCCAAGCCCTTCAGGTCGGTGGGGTTATGCCAGTAGCCGATGCGCCCCCAGTAGCCTGGTGGAGCGAAGTAGGGACGGAAATCCCGGTAGCCCATCCAGATGGACGCCCGCTCTCCGGCGTGATACTGCACCCGCCCCACAAACGCCCAGTTGTCCCTGGTCAGACGGCTATCACCGTGGTGCAGAAGGTCGCTCTGCGCATAAGCCAGGGCGATGTCCCATCGGTCGCCAGGAGCCACATCCGCCTGCCATCCCCACACGTTCACCTGGTTCACCGTGCCAAACACGGTGGGAAGGTCGCGCCCGGCATCGAGTACCGCAAACTGCGCACCGACACTCGCCATGCGTCCCAGTTTGAGCAAGCCGGTAGCTCCCGCGCTGTGTCGGGCATGTACAATGCCGTAGGGGATGCGGTTGGGGCGCTGTCGCAGCGGATTTCCCGGCTGAAAGAGGTTCACCGCGTCGTTGCCGGCGGACACGCGCATGAAGTCGGTGTAGCGGTTGGTGTTGACTGTGCTGTGCCTCGCGGCGTACAGCATCACGTTCGCCAGGTCGGTGTCTATCTGAAACTTCACGCCATCCATGCTGTAGTAGCCGCTGTCATAGCGCGGCAGCAGGGCATACACATCCACATCGGGGCGCCAGAGCGTGAGAGGGGTAATACGGTTCTCGAACCTGCCTATAGCAAACTGTCCCTGCCTGCCGAAAAGGGCTACAGGAACGCGCGCGTTCGCCTTCCATAACAGAAAGTCGGTGACACCGGGGGCACGCTGTGCTGCAACGGCAAACTGTGACGCCGATTGGAGGGTGCTCAGATAGTTCCCCACCACCAGCGCTGCTTCGGTCGACACATGGCGAGCGATGCGTGCGCCGATCTCAAGGTTCAGCTCGTGAGTGACGTGCGTGTTGTTCAGCAGTCCACCGGTGAGCGTGTAGCCGTTGAGGTCCACGGCATTCTTCCCACCGATTCCATGGGCGCCCCTGCCGATAAGGTCTACGGTGCCGCTGACCTGCACTCGCTGGCGCATTCTCTGCTCGAGCAAGCGAACCCGGCTCTCTGTGCCCGAGAGCCCGGTGCGCAGGCGATGCACGTCTTCGCCCAGCAGCTGCAGGTCCTGCCTGAACTCATCGACGAGGCGTTCTACCGTGCGCAGCTGCTCTTCCAGCTGGGCTAATCGGTCGGCGGTATCTTCGGGTAGCCGGCGCAGTGTCTCTTTCTCCTGAGCGGTGAATTCGGGCAGGACAGGTGGAATGACCGCTGGCGGAGGAGGCGCGGCCCGTAGTCGCTCGACATTGATGGAGAGGCTATCCACCTGGCGCGATAGCTCCCTCAGCGCGGTGCGCAGGGCGAGGGCGAATTCGTAACGGGACACAGGTTGCGTGCCGCGGAAGGTGGCCTCAGGGTAACCTCGCAGGATACCCTGCTCCATGAGCGTTCGCACCGCGTCGTACGCCCAGTGCCCAGGGGGAACATCCTCGGCTGCCGAGACAGCGCACAAGCCGATGTGTGGCAGGAGCAGGGCGGTCAGCAAAAGGCGACGCATGAGAGCACCTCCTGGTTCCGAAGCATTGCAGGTGGATCTTCGCTGTGGGGCTGTTTTCTCCTGCAGGGAGCGTATCGAAGCAAAACCCCCTCCGGCGGACCGGAGGGGGTTGTTCGCGCTGGTTCAGGTTAGAACTTCACGCTGAACTGCGCCACTGCCACACCGGCGCGGGCTTTGTCGTCGCCGGGGATCACGCGCCATGCGGTGACACCCTTGGCGTTGAAGTCCACGACCTGGTAGAGCAGCTTGAGCAGAGCGTTGTCGCTCACCTTGTAGTCCATGCCCAGCGTGACGTAGTTCTCGGTCGGCTTGCGGCCGGCAGAGGAGGTCTTGAGATTCCACAGAACGCCCTCGTACGAGACGTTGAGGTTCAACTTCTCGGTGGCGTTCCACAGCACACCGGCTGCGATGTGGGTAATCTCGTCGTCCTTGCCGACGAAGCTCGCCGGGCGATCGCTACCCTTGTAGAAACCGCCCTTCGCATCGATGGCGATGGACCCCAGCTTCCATGCAAGAGCGACGTCCACGCCCTTGATGTCGGTCGGGTTGTGCCAGTAACCGATGCGTCCCCAGTAACCGGGCGCGGCGAAGTACGGGCGCACCTCGCGATAGCCAGCGCTGAGCGACAGGTCATCGCTGAAGGTGTAGCCGAGACCCACCAGCAACGCCCAGTTGTCCTTATTGTTGACGTTGCTTTCCTCCAGCAGCAAGTCGCTCTGGGCGTAGTCGGCGGTGATGCTCAGGCGATCGATCAGGTTCGCCTTCAGGTGCCCGCCGAAGACGTTCAG
>CAKZNX010000410.1 GCA_937132045.1 uncultured bacterium | reverse complement strand
GTACTGTGCGCCACTATCTCGCGGATCATGTAGGGGATACATCGGCATGACCAACCCGTTTCCTGGCATGAATCCGTATCTGGAAGACCCGCGCTTGCGGGCGGGCGTGCACCATCGACTCGTGACGTATCTAGCGGATGCCCTTTCGGCACGGCTGCCAGAGGGCTACGTGGCGGACATCGATGAGCGCGTGTACGTCGAGAAGCCGGAGGCGCTACGCATCGTCGCGCCCGACGTCGCGTTGTCGCGTGGGGAGACAGGCCCCTCTGCCATCGAGGTGACGGCTGGCACGCTGGTTGCTGACCCGCCGTTGACTGTGGAGATGGAGCTTGCTCCCGTGCGAGAACCGTTCGTGCAGGTTTTTTCGCTGAGAGGACGTGAACGCCAGCTGGTCACGGTTATCAGGGTACTGATCCCCGGCAACAAGACACCCGGCGCGCCGGGGAGTGACCTGTATCTCGAGAAGCAGCGCGCGCTGGTGAACAGCACCGTACACCTGATGGAAGTCGACCTTCTGCACAACGGGGACCTGACCGTGTCTGTCCCCAGCCTCCTGCTGGAGCGATACACGGGCTGGGACTACGTGATATGTTTGCACAAAGGAGGCTGGCACCCGGGCAAATTCGCGGTGTGGCTGGTGCCTTTGCGCAATCGCCTCCCGCGCGTCATCGTTCCGCTGGCAGAGGACGAGCCGGACGTGGTAATAGACCTTCAGGAGGTGCTCAACCTGGTATACACGCAGGGACGCTACGATTCGGTAATCGACTACGCCGCTGAGCCACCTGCCAATCTGAACGAAAAGGACTGTGTATGGCTGGATGGGTTGCTGCGCGAAAAAGGGCTGAGATAGCAGGCTGGGGGCGCCACCCACGTGCCCTCTGCCACCTGTACCGCCCGGAGCGGGTGAGACTTAGGACGCACGGTCGGATAGTCGGTTGGTACAAACAGGCAGGAATGGCAGCACGCGGCGTCGGATTTTTTGGCGAGTGATGAGAGAAGTCCTTAGGGAACGCTATCTGGAGGATGCTGATGCCAAGCCCGTCGTTTGATGATGCAATCGTGGTTCGTATCGTGCTTTGTCTACTTCTCTGGTCAATACCCCTTGCGCTTCTAATGAGTCTTATCGTGCAAAACGCCAAAGACTACGGTCGGGCGATGACGCTACAGATAATTGGCGGCTTTTGGTGTTGCTTACTCATTACATTAGTCGTCGGGTTGTTTTTGGCTCGACAAATACGTGAAGCTGAAGTACTGGCTATCTCCAGAAACGTGATATTTCAGATGGATTTGGACCGAATAGTAGAGACGGTGACAAAT
Source organism: uncultured bacterium (assembly GCA_937132045.1). Classification (GTDB taxonomy): domain Bacteria; phylum Armatimonadota; class HRBIN16; order HRBIN16; family HRBIN16; genus HRBIN16. The sequence continues at coordinate 3,433 of CAKZNX010000410.1, read as the reverse complement.
TTCTGGCGTGTTTCGTCCAATATGACCCTGCATCCATTGCAGCCTCTACTATTCCAGCCACTGACCTATGTAGTTGTTCAACTCACAGGTGTCTCACTATTCCGCGCTGCACAGGCTGCCTGCGCTTTTTCAGTGTCGCTTGCTGTGGCAACGCTCTCGGTCGCATTATTTCACCTCCTTCGCCGTCCGCTACCTACTGCGCTCGCTTGCGCTGGCGTGCTAACCACCTTTGGAGTGTGGTTGCTGCTGATGTTCCCTGAGAGCTCCGCATTGGCGACGTTTGGCGTCATACTGCCATACACTGTGCTCTTGTTGCGTTCCGGGAAACAGCTGACCTGGCAGGAGTTTCTGCTGTATCTACTTGCGGGTGTGCAAGCTTCAGGAGTAACTATTACGGCTGGAGTGAATGCTCTGATATGTTTTTACGCTAGGAGTATGGAAACCCACCGGGTCATAAATCGCTCATTGCTGGGTTCTTTAGTGCTATTTGTTGGCGCTATGGCGGGAAGTGTTCTCGCACTTTCTTTTGCGACAACGTTGCTTTACGCCGGAACAGGGCCGTATCTGTCTGTATGGGATATAGCTGGTAGAGGTTCGTATCTCGCGACGTGGTGGGATGGAATTATGCATCCCCTCCGAGTCGTGCTCCAGATGCTTGTCTATCCTGTGTTTTGTCCCGGCTTTGTTCTGTCCGACTTAGGTGCGGTAACGGAGAGCTTGCCTTGGTTCCAGATTTCTGCCGAGTCACTAGGTCTCAAACACGTTTCGGTGGTGCGTGGGTTGATGATTGTAGCGTTTCTGGTGGTTTCCGTCTACGTAGTCCACTATCATTTGCAGACGGCAATCTACCGCGCGTTTGCCTATGGTCTTATTTTCCACGTCGCGCTGCACCTGGTTTACAGTAACGAGCTGCTGCTGTTCGTGGGGTACTGGCTCATGTTGTGGTGGCTGATGCTCTGCAACAGTTTGCGACACTCCAGAAGAATGGTTCTATACCTTATTATCATCCTCATCACGGCACTTTACAACAACCAGCAGGCGCTCAACGAGTTATTCCGGTTACAACAGCAGGCGCGTGACGTCGCGACGCTCAAAATTCCTATCGGCAATCCTGGACATCATGAGTTTCAGCGTACCTTCATTAACAGTTTGGGACAGGTCTCCGTGGGCGTCGGCTCACCGGGCTTATTGGTAATTGCATACGATGTGTCTGCCCGAGAAAACACGTTGTCTTCACTGCTAAAGCAGGCACAGGGCGTGCAATACAAGCTACATCCACCTGAGGCACCCGCGCCGGTGGTTGTCTCAACAACTCCCAATCTGAAGATGCAGCAACGAGTGGTGGCGCACCATTGGGGTTCGTTGATTCACATACGCCTCGAGCCTCGATCGCGGTCCGCTGGCAAACAGTCTACAAATTACCATCTCTATCTTCTGCTCACCAATTTCGGTCCGGCGTCATCTGCAGCTAAACGTTCGTTCCAGCTGGATAGTTCCAGCAAGACGGTTTTGTGCGATGGTGTCCCTCTGTTACAGGTGCCTATGGCGCCGGATTTTGTACTCCAGGATAGCAAATCGTGGCGCATATTCCGGACCGCCTACAGAGGCGACACCCAGATACACTTATCGATGTCCGATTGGCTTCGCATCGTAGGAACCGGCATTAGACCGGGAGAGGGCGATGCCTCCATCTTGCTGGGGTGGAAACGGAGCATCAAAGAGCCGCTGGAATTGTGGGTCAAGTGCTTCTATACATCCCGTCCGCTAAACATGAGCGGCGAACCCTTGACGCTTCAAGAAGGTAATGCCGCCGATTATCAGCCTCTGTCTGGTATTCCCGACGATATACTGCATGAGGAACCGCGCAAATTAGTGGCTGAGACACTCGCCTTCTGGCGCGGACGGCAGAAGCACTATTCCCTATATCTGCCCGATCCCCGCTGGTCGGAAGCGTTTTGGGGTATCATGGCACATCTGTCAACGAACGTGCAGCAGAGCGGGCGGATGCCCGTCGCTCCCATCAACTACGGTGTGTTCACTCGGGACGCTGCGTATATGCTGTATGCCCTGCTGGCAACTGGACAGCCCGAATATGCTCGTGAGGCGTTGGAGTATCTTCTGCAGCATCCGTGGTCGGGACGTCCTTACCCGGAGGGCGATACTCCTGCCCACTTGCTATGGAGCCTGCACAAGTACTGGCTTTTCACGCAGGATAAGCGGTGGTTGAGGGAGAAGTTGCCGGTGGTGCGTGACCTTGCGCAAGCTGTATTAGACATGCGCAGTGACGGTAGGGCAGCCAAACGGGTGAACCTGCTTGGTCAGGAGCGAGAGATTGATGCGAACATCCAGTGTGCACAGCGATACCAGAAATTGTCAGGGCGCGACCGTCCTTTCTTCATCAACTACGGTCAAATGGATCAGACTGGCGAGTTGTATGTCAACATCCTCAGCCTGTGGGCATTGCGCGGTGCCGTTGAGATGCTTCAGTCGGGCGGGGATGCGCTCTCTGCGCGGCGGGTGGGTCAGGAGTTGAAGGGGTATATAAAGGAGGTAAGAGACCTGTTAGCGGGTATTGGTTACCGATTGGATGATGACCTGCGAGGGCAGTACGCGGCGTTGTGGCCTGCGCGGCTGCAGGAGTTGGTTCCAGAAGCAGAAAGCTACTACCAGCATCTTCGCTACTCGCCTACGCAAGAGGCATCGCCTTGGAGGTATTTCGATACAGACCTAGCGCACAACATGTTGCACTCGGGGCATCGCGAGGCTGGTTACCGCGTGGTCGAGCGCTATCTTCGGGTGCCTAAGTTTTCTTATTGGAAGATACTGGATGAGGGGGGTCTGAGTTCGCAAGGGTATTGGGGTCAGCTTAACGATTCGTGTTGGCATCCTGCGGTAGCAGTGCCTCATGGGTGGTCCCTAGCGTCCTTGGGTTTGCTACTCCGCGACTGCCTTGCATACGAGACTTCCACTCGCCTTGTGTTACTGGCGGGTGTGCCTCCAGAATGGTTTGCACCGAATAAGCGGATAGAAATAGTTATTCCAACGGAGTACGGAGACCTGCATCTGAGGGTTATTGGAGAGACTGATGGCGTCTTAGTACATGCATCTGTGCCGCGTGAACCACGGGACGGTGTGTGGTTCAGACTGCCTGAAGGTTTCGAGCAAGCTGAGGTTCGCATCCCTATCGGAAGAAACGTCCGTTTCAGGCGGACGGACTAACAGATGTCTTGCCTTACACCGCGTTATGTTGGGGTGAGATTAAGCGGCTGGGGACGCTATTCACGTGCCTTCTGCCACCTGTACCGCCCGGAGCGGGTGAAGGAGCTGATACAAACCCTGCGGGTGGAGGAGCCGCGCGGCTTTCTTCCGCGTGGGCTGGGCAGGGCGTATGGCGACGCGGCGCTGAACAGCGACGGTGCGCTCGTGCTCATGG
>CAKZNX010000409.1 GCA_937132045.1 uncultured bacterium | reverse complement strand
GAGGCAGGTCGCCTGCGGTTAGTGGGTGCGCGCTCAGGGCGGGAGCTGGAGACGCAGTGGCACAACGGCTGTCTGTGGGCAATGGCACCGCGCGACGCATCAGACAGGCTGTCGCTGAAAGTCGTGGATGAATCTTCCGTTCCGCACATTCGGGCACGCCGTGACCGCGCCAGCCGACAGCTGCTCATCGAGGAGGAGGGTGAATCCGTCCTGCGGTACAACTACTGGACGGTGGAGCGCCCCGAGCGCCACGTACAGGTCAACGCTGAGAACCGCATCTACTCCAGACCGCGCAGTGACTATATCCATCCGCTTTACGGGCTGTCGGGTGAGGTGATGACGGAAGACTGGGCGATCGACCACCCGCACCATCGCGGTATCTACTGGGCGTGGCCCGAGGTGGATTACCGCGGCGAGCGCGGCGACCTGCACGCCCTCCAGCGCGTGTACGCCTTTCCCACAGGGCGCTACCGTGTGGCGGAAGGGGCGGTGTTCGCGCAGGTGGAGGCGGAGAGCCTGTGGCGGTGGGAAGGGCAGGAGCCCATCGTGCAGGAGTGGGCGGTGATTCGCGCCTACCGGCGCACCGAGCAGGGACGATACGTAGACCTGAGTCTCTTCTTTACCGCGTTGAGAGAGCCTGTGCTGCTGGCACGGCGCGGTACTAACCTTTACGGTGGGTTGAACATGCGCCTGTCCGCCATCGGTCAGCAGCGGTTCGTGAAGCGTACGGAGGGCAGGATGGCATGGGCGGGAGCCTTCGGCAGGTTTCCGGGTGGACAGGGCGAGTCGGGTCTGCTTCTCTTTCCGTATGCAGGCAATCTACACCATCCACCCGACTGGGTGGAATATCCTGAACTAAACTGGCTTCAGCCAACGTTTCCGGCAGCAGGGCAGCGCGTCGAACTGCGACCCGGGCATCCGCTGGTTCTGCGTTATCGGCTGTGGATTCGTCACGGAAGCGAACCGCCTGCGAACGTCTGGCAGGCACAGTGGCAGGCATACCATCAGGCAATGGAGGTGGAACAGTCATGACGGGCATCTCACGACGGCAGTTCCTTCAGGCAAGCGTCGGCGCGGCGGTAGCGTTCCCGCTGGTGGTTCCGGCGTCGGCGGTGGGACGAGGGGGCGTTCCTGCCCCCAGCGAGCGTATTGCCGTCGGGCTGATCGGTGCAGGAAGCATGGGGCTTGCGAACCTGCACAACTGCGCCCAGTATCCCGATGTGGTGGTCACGGCGATATGCGATGTGTGGGACAGGCGATTGCAGGCGGCGCTGGAGCCTTTCAAGCGCACAGCGAAGGGCTATCGGGACTACCGTGAGCTGCTGGAGCGACCAGAGGTGGACGCGGTGATTATCGCCACGCCCCCGCACTGGCACTGCCTGCAGGCGGTGCACTCGGCGCAGAAAGGCAAGCACATCTATCTGCAGAAGCCCATGACCCTGTATCCTGACGAGAGCCTGGCGGTGCGCAACGCCGCGCGCAAACACGGCGTCATCACCCAGATTGGCACGCAGATACATGCGGGCGAAAACTTCCGGCGGGTGGTGGAGTACATCCGCTCGGGCAAGCTGGGGCATATCGGCGTGGTGCGCACGTTCAACGTGATGAACCAGGCGCCGGATGGCATCGGTCATGCGCCCAAAGAGCCGCCGCCTGCCGATTTGGACTGGGAGATGTGGCTGGGTCCGGCGCCCAAACGAGACTTTCACCGACTGCTTGTCGAGAACGCCTACTATCACGGCTCCTTCTGGGACTACTCTGGCGGATGGACCATGGGCATGGGTCCGCACATCATTGACCTGCCGGTTTGGGCGCTGGACCTTGGCGTTCCGACCGTCACCCACAGCACGGGCGGGCGGTTCGTTCTGAAGGACGACGG
>CAKZNX010000408.1 GCA_937132045.1 uncultured bacterium | reverse complement strand
ATTGCGCTTTGCGGTGCGCGAGGGTGGTCACACGGTGGGCGCAGGCGTGGTGACCAAGATCTACGAGTAAGAGCAGGAGGCAGCAAGTATGGCGCGTCGAGATTTTCAGAATAAGGTTCGAATCCGTTTGCGCGCATACGACCATCGTGTGCTGGACCAGTCGGTCCAGAAGATCGTGGACACGGCGCGTCGCACCGGGGCTCGCGTTTCGGGTCCGGTGCTACTGCCGACGGAGCGCAACCGGTTTTGCGTCATCCGCGGACCGCACATCGACAAGGAGTCGATGGAGCACTTCGAACTGTGCACGCACAAGCGGCTCATCGACATTTTGGACGCAGGACCCAAGACCATCGACGCGCTCATGCGGCTTGACCTTCCCAGCGGCGTGGATATCGAAATCAAGTAGGAGCAAACCAGATGGCAGTACAGGCGATTTTGGGCAAGAAAATCGGCATGACCCAGATCTTCGATGAGACTGGACGAGCCATCCCGGTCTCGGTAGTAGAAGCGGGTCCCTGCGTGGTGACGCAGGTCAAGACCCCAGAGAAGGATGGGTACGTCGCCGTACAGGTGGGCTTTGGGGAGGTATCCCCGAAGCGTGTGAACAAGCCCCTCAAAGGGCATTTCAAGAAAGGGAACGTGTCCCCGATGCGCTATCTGCGCGAGGTGCCGGTGACCGACCTCAGCGGTCTGTCCGTCGGCAGCGAGATTCGCGTGGCGGACGTGTTCAAGGCGGGCGACAAAGTGAAGATCACCGGCACCTCCAAAGGGCGTGGCTTTCAGGGTGTGGTGAAGCGACACCACTTCCACGGTGGTCCGCAGTCGCACGGCTCGATGATCCACCGCAAGCCGCAGTCTAGCGGCGCCACCGACGCGGCTCGCACCTTCAAAGGGGTGAAGAAGCCGGGCCACATGGGCGCCGAGCGCGTTACCCAGAAGGGGCTGACCATCGTGCGCGTGGACGCGGAGCGCAACCTCCTGTTGGTGCGTGGAGCTGTTCCCGGCGCCAACGGTGGATTGCTATATATCGCCAGGGACGAGAGGGGATAGGGCGATGCCAAAACTGAGTGTGCTAGACCGAACGGGACAGCCCGTACGTGAGATAGAGTTGTCGGAAGAGGTGTTCGCCGCGGAGGTGCGACTTGACCTGATGCACGCGGCGGTGCTCGCCGAGCAGTCAAACGCCCGACAGGGCACAGCGGACACGAAGACTCGCGGCGAGGTGCGCGGCGGTGGACGTAAACCGTGGCGTCAGAAGGGCACAGGTCGTGCTCGGCAGGGGTCTATCCGCGCCCCGCACTGGCGGCATGGTGGCACGGTCTTCGGTCCGCACCCGCGCGACTACAGCCAGCGCCTGCCGAAAAAGGTGCGTCGCGCGGCGATGCGCAGTGCTCTCACCGCCAAGCTGGCAGAGGATGCCCTGATTACGGTGGAGAGCATCCGCTTCGACGAAATCAAGACGCGCCACGCGGTGCAGTTCCTGAAAGGGCTAAACATCGACGAACCCAATCGGGTGCTGGTGCTTCTGCCCGAGCACGACGAGACGGTGTGGAAGAGCTTCCGCAACCTGCCCGGTGTGGAGGTGCGCATCTCTCCGGCGGTGTCGGTCAGAGATATTCTGGTGGCGCGTCGAGTGATCACCACTCCGGAGGCGCTACAGAAGCTGCAGGAGGTGTGCGCCAGATGAAATCGCCTTATGAAATCATCCTGCATCCGGTGATTACCGAACGAAGCACCGACAACGCCCGCATGGGACGCTATACTTTTGCGGTGGCGTCGGATGCGAATAAACTGGACATCAAGCAGGCGGTGGAGACCATCTACCGGGTGAAGGTGCTGAAGGTGAACGTGATGAACGTGCGTGGCCGGCGCCGCCGCCTCGGACGGATGCCCGTGGGCGAGACCGCTGGCTGGAAGAAGGCAGTGGTGACCGTTCAGCCCGGTCAGCGTATCGAGGCGTTCGAGGTCACGTAGTGGCAACAGGAGGCACAAAGGAGTAAGCCATGCCGATACGACAGTTAAAACCCACCTCTCCGGGTCGCCGCTTCATGGCGGTCTCGACCTTCGAGGAGATTACGCGCGACGAACCCGAGAAGTCGTTGCTGGCGCCGCTGAAGAAGAGCGGTGGACGCAACAATCAAGGGCGCACCACTGCCCGGTTCCGCGGTGGCGGCAACAAGCGACGCTATCGCATCATCGACTTCAAGCGCGACAAGATCGGCGTGCCGGGCAAGGTGGTGAGCATCGAGTATGACCCCAACCGGTCGGCGCGCATCGCATTGATACAATATGTGGATGGCGAGAAGCGGTACATCCTCTGCCCTGACGGCTTGAAAGTGGGCGACCAGGTGCTCAGCGGTGATAACGCCGACATCAAGCCGGGCAACGCGCTGCCACTGCGCGCCATACCGCTTGGCACGGTCATCCACAGCATCGAGCTGGTGCCGGGCAAGGGCGGACAGCTGGTGCGCAGCGCGGGTGTGGCGGCGCAGCTCGTGGCGAAAGAGGGCAAGTATGCCCAGGTGCGTCTGCCATCCGGCGAGGTGCGCATGGTTCTGCTGGAGTGCAAAGCCACCGTAGGTCAGGTAGGGCACGCCGAGCACGAAAACGAGTCGCTGGGCAAAGCAGGTAAGAGCCGGTATCTGGGCAGACGCCCGCATGTGCGCGGCTCGGCGATGACGCCTCGCGACCACCCGCACGGTGGAGGCGAAGGCAAGGCGCCGGTTGGTCGGCGGGGCGGTCCGGTGACGCCATGGGGCAAGCCTACGCTGGGCAAAAAGACCCGCCGCCGCAAGCAGTCGGACAAGTTCATCGTACGGCGGCGCAAGTAGTCTGAGACGAGGATGGGAACTGGAGGAGCGCTGGTATGTCACGTTCTATCAAAAAAGGACCGTCTGTCGACCAGAGCCTGATGAAGAAGGTGCTGGCGCTGAACGCGACTGGCGAGAAGCGCATTGTCAAGACATGGTCGCGCCGGTCAACGATCCTGCCGCAAATGGTGGGACACACTATCGCCGTGCATGACGGCAAGAAGCACGTGCCGGTGTTCATCACGGAGAACATGATCGGACACAAGCTGGGTGAGTTCGCCCCGACGCGCACCTTCCGGGGACATCCGGGGCATCACACCGACCGCACATCACGCAAGAAGTGAGGCTGAGAGATGGCACACGCGATAGCAAAATTCGTGCGTGTATCGCCGCGCAAGGCGCGGTTGCTGATAGAGGCGATTCGGGGGCAATACGTGCCCGAGGCGGTGGCGCTCCTGCGCTTCTCGTCACAGCGTGCCGCTCGCCCCATCCTGAAAGTGGTGCAGTCCGCGGCGGCAAACGCGGTGTTCCTGGCGGAGCGCGATGGCGAGGCTGTTGACGAAAACGCACTGAAAATAGTCGGTGCGGTGGTGAACGAGGGACCGCGTCTGAAGCGAGTTCGTCCGCGGGCAATGGGGCGCGCCTATCCCATTATCAAGCCGACCTGCCACATCACGGTGGAAGTGCAGGAGGTGCCTCGTCCGCAGACTACAACCCGACGTACCCGGGGGGCTGGCGGCAAGTCCGCGCCAAAAGCACCAACGAGCGAAAGTTAGCGTGAGCGAACCGGAGGAGGTTCAGTTTGGGACAGAAGATTCATCCAATCGGTTTTCGCGTGGGCATCATCCGCGACTGGGACAGTCGCTGGTACTCGGCAAAGGGCTACGCGAACTGGGTGTATGAGGATTACAAGGTCCGTCGCTTCCTGAAGAAGGACTTGCCGAGGCGCCGTCCCGACCTGGCGTCGGCGGCAATCTCGCGCGTGGAGATCGAGCGTGCTGCCAACAGGGTGGAGGTCGCCATCTTCTCGGCGCGTCCGGGCATTCTGATCGGTCGGCAGGGGCGAGGGCTGGAGGAGATCAGGCAGGCGCTGATACACCTGCTGGATCCCACGTTCCGGTGGCGTGCAGCGCGTGATAAGAACGCCCGCCCGGCGGCTGAGGTGCATGTGCATGTGCAGGAAGTAAACGAACCCGACAAAGACGCCCAGCTGGTAGCCGAGAACATCGCCCAGCAGATATCGCGGCGTGTCTCCTACAAGCGTGCGATGCGACAGGCGATCCTGCGCACCATGCGCGCCGGGGCGCAGGGTATCAAGGTGCGTGTGGCTGGGCGATTGGCAGGCGCGGAGATGGCGCGTTCGGAAGTGGACAAGATGGGCAAGATACCCCTGCAGACGATACGTGCAGATGTGGACTACGGATTTGCAGAAGCGCCAACGACCTACGGCAACATCGGCGTGAAGGTGTGGATTTACCGCGGCGATATCCTCCCCGGTCAGAAGGTGGAGGAGGCAAGCCGGGAGGTGACTCCGATCCTTCCGCAGGAAGGTGAGCGTCCCGCTGGGCGTCGCCGCCGGGGTCGCAGAGGAGGAAGGAGGCAAAGCGGCAATGCTGATGCCGAAACGAGTTAAGTACCGCCGGCAACATCGCGGGCGACGCAAGGGCAAGGCTTCGGGAGCCATTAAACTGGACTTCGGCGAGTACGGATTGCAGGCGCTGGAGTCGTGCTGGTTGACCAGCAATCAGATCGAGGCGGCTCGTATCGCCATGACCCGTCACGTGCGCCGCGGTGGTAAAATCTGGATTCGGGTCTTTCCGGATAAGCCCTACACCAAGAAGCCTGCGGAGACCCGCATGGGCAGTGGAAAGGGTGCGCCGGCAGGATGGGTAGCGGTGGTCAAACCCGGACGCATACTGTTTGAGATGGCTGGTGTGCCAGAGGACCTGGCACGGGAGGCGATGCGACTGGCATCGCACAAACTGCCGATTGCTACCAAATTCGTCACACGACGGGACTTCGAGGGAGAATATGAAACCGTTGAAACCGGAGGATCTCCGCAAGCTGAGCCTGCCGGAGCTGCAGCAGAGGTTGCAGCAGGAAATGGAGAGGCTGTTCCAGCTCCGACAGAACAAAGCGATGCGGAAGTTGAGTGATACGGCAAGCATCCGCATCACGCGGCATAACATCGCGCGCCTGCACACCATCATCACCGAGAAGCAGCGCGCGCAGAAGAGCGCGTAACGGATGGGGGGAACATCAATGGCTGAAAACGAGGTAGTCACGCGCGGACGTCGCAAGGTGCGTGTGGGAGTGGTGGTCAGCGACCGAATGGACAAGACGGTGGTGGTGGCGGTGGAGCGCATCATGCGCCACCCGCTGTACGGCAAGACGGTGAAGCGCACCAAGAAGTTCCATGCCCATGACGAGAACAACGAGTGCCGGGTGGGCGATGTGGTGGAGATTATGGAGACCCGTCCGCTCAGCCGCACCAAGCGCTGGCGCGTCTGGCGCGTGGTTCAGAAGGCACAATAGGGGAGGTATCTGGCAATGATTCAGATATATACCCGGCTGAGGGCTGCCGACAACTCGGGGGCACGCGAACTGATGTGCATTCGGGTACTGAAAGGCTCCAACACGCGCTACGCCCGCGTGGGCGACGTGATTGTAGCGGTGGTCAAGTCGGCAACGCCGGGCATGCCGGTGAAAAAGAGCGATGTGGTGAAAGCGGTGGTGGTTCGCACGAAGCAGCCTATCCGTCGGGCGGATGGCTCCACTCTGCGCTTCGACGAGAACGCCGCCGTTGTGGTCACAAACAGTCTGGAGCCCCGCGGCACGCGAATCTTCGGTCCGGTTGCCCGCGAGCTACGCGAGCGCAACTTCATGCGCATCGTGTCGCTGGCGCCGGAGGTGCTGTAGGAGGGGAGATTCATGAGCACTGCAACTGCGAAGAAGGAAGAGAGCGGGCGCGTGGTGCGTCCGTTGAAGATACGCAAGGGCGATATGGTGGAAGTGATCGCGGGCAAGGATCGCGGCAAGCGCGGTAAGGTGATCCACACCGTCCCCCGCGAGAACCGCGTGCTGGTGGATGGCGTGAACCTGGTGACCCGTCACCAGAAGCCGCGCCAGGCAACCCGTGCGACCCCCCAGACCCAGACGGGGCGCGTGGTGAAGCCGGCTCCCCTGCACCTGTCGAAGGTGATGCTGGTGTGCCCGCGCTGTAACCACGCCACGCGCATCGCCATGTCGTTCACACAGGACGGCAAGCGAGTGCGCACATGCAAGAAGTGCAAGGAGTATATCGACTCGGTGTAAATCGTTGCCGCCCGAATGGGCGCTGATGGAGTGGTGTCAAACGATGAGCGAAACAACACAGAGCCAATACGTCTCGCGGCTGAAAGAACGATACTATAAGGAAGTGGTGCCCCAGCTGATGCAACAGTTCGGGTACAAGTCCATCATGCAGGTGCCGCGCCTGGTGAAGGTGGTCATCAACATGGGCGTAGGGCAGGGCGAGCAGGACCCGAAACAGCTGGACGGCGCCGTGCGCGACCTGACTGCCATCTCCGGGCAGAAGCCGGTGGTGACCCGCGCGCGCCAGTCTATCTCGAACTTCCGCATCCGCCAGGGGCACCGAATCGGCGCGAAGGTCACCTTGCGTGGTGAGCGGATGTACGATTTTCTGGACAAGCTGATGAATATCGTGCTGCCGCGCGTGCGTGACTTCCAGGGGGTTTCGCCCAACTCCTTCGACGGACGCGGGAACTTCTCGATGGGAATGCGAGAACAGCTGGTGTTCCCGGAGATTGTGTACGATCAGGTGGACCGCATTCGCGGGATGGATATCGTCATCGTGACGACCGCGCGCACCGATGAAGAGGCGCGTGCGCTGTTGACTGCCCTGGGTATGCCGTTCCGCCAGCGCTGAGGAAACGGTAGCACCTCAGGCGATTTCAGGACAGGAGGGCGTTTCGGTGAAGCAGGTCGGGATTAAGGCAATACGCAATGTGGCTTTCGTGGGACATGGAGGCTCGGGCAAAACGAGTTTGACGGAGGCGTTGCTGTTTACCACCGGCGGTATCGACCGCCTGGGCAAGGTGGAAGATGGTAACACCACCTCGGACTTCGACGCGGACGAGGTGAAGCGCAAGATCAGCATCAATGCCTCTGTGGTGCCCGTGGAGTGGAAAGATCACAAAATCAACATTGTCGACGCCCCCGGTTATCTGGACTTTATCGGTGATATGGTGGGTGCGCTGCATGTAGCGGACGCTGCGGTGCTGGTAACACCGGCACAGGGTGCGCCGGAAGTGGGCTTCGACATCGCGCTGGAGTACATCGAGAAGCGGGGCATCGCGCGGGCGGTGTTCATCAGCAAGATGGACAGGGAGAACGCCGACTTCGAGGCGCGCCTGAAGGAACTGCGCGAAAGGTTTGGGGCGCGCGTGGTGCCGGTCATTGTGCCTATCGGAGCCGAAGCGGCTTTTGAGGGTGTGATTGACCTCATCTCGATGCGCGCGGTGCGCGGCGTGGGCGCCAAAGCCACCGAGTCCGAAATCCCGGTGGCGCTGCAGGAACAGGTCAGCCGTTACCACGATTGGCTGGAGGAGTCGGCGGCAGAAGGAGACGACGAGCTCACCCTGAAGTATCTGGAAGGGGAAGCGCTGACGCCGGAAGAGGTGCGCCGGGGACTGAAAGAGGGTATCGCCACCGGGAAACTGATGCCGGTGGTATGTGGCTCGGCGAGCAATCTCAGCGGGCTGACCGCCTTTCTGAACTTTATCATCGGTGAGTTCCCCTCGCCCGCCGACATGTCCCCGGTGAAGGGGACGAATCCACAGAACGGTCACGAGGAGGCGCGCAAACCCGACGACAGCGAGCCGTTGTGCGCCTTCGTGTTCAAGACGATGGCAGACCCTTACGTGGGCAAGTTGACCTACTTCCGGGTGATGTCGGGCGTGTTGCGCTCGGACAGCCACGTGTGGAACGCGAACAAAGAACGCGACGAGCGCGTGGGGCAGATTTTCTTCGTGCGCGGCAAACAGCAGGAACCGACCCCAGCCGTGCACGCTGGCGACATCGGCGCGATTGCCAAACTGCAGGAGACCAGCACGGGCGACACGCTCACCGACAGGGCAAAACCGATTGTACTGTCGGGCATTGACTTCCCTGCACCAGTGTACAATGTGGCGATCCGCGCCAAGAGCAAAGCGGATGAAGACCGACTGGGACCTGCCCTGAGCCGCCTGGCGGAGGAAGACCCGACCTTCCGCTTCTACCGCGACCCCGAAACGGGGCAGACCGTGGTGTCGGGCATGGGCGAGTCGCATCTGGATGTGGTTATCGAGCGCATGAAGCGCAAGTTCGGCACGGAGGTAACCACCGAGGAGCTGCGCATCCCCTATCGCGAGACCATCCGCAGTAAGGCGCAGGCGCAGGGCAAGCATAAGAAGCAAACCGGTGGTCGCGGGCAGTATGGCGACTGCTGGATCGAAATAGAGCCCTATCCCGATGGGGAGTTTCTGTTTGAAGACCGCATCGTGGGCGGCGTTATCCCCAAGCAGTACATCCCGGCGGTGGAAAAGGGCGTGCGCGATGCCATGCGGCGCGGGGTGCTGGCAGGCTATCCGGTGGTGAATGTGAAGTGCGCCGTGTACGACGGTTCGTATCACACGGTGGACTCGTCGGATCAGGCGTTCCAGATAGCCGGTAGCCTGGGGTTCCAGAACGCCGCAGCAAAGGCGAACATGGTGTTGTTGGAGCCGGTGCTGAAGGTGGAGATTATCGTGCCGGACGACTTCCTTGGCGACGTGATCAGCGACCTGAACGGCAAGCGCGGGCGCGTGATGGGCACCGAAGGCGCCGGTCCGGGCAGGCAGAAGATCACCGCGCTGGTGCCTCAGGCGGAGATGGTGCGCTACGCCATCGACCTGCGCTCGATCACGCGAGGACGTGGGCGGTTCTCCACCGAGTTCTCGCACTACGACGAGGTACCGGCACACACTGCCCAGCAGATTATCGAGCGCGCCAAGAAGGAGCGCGCCGAAGCCGAGAAGTAATCTCGCCAGCTCATCAGGAGGGATATATCGGTGGCGAAAGAGAGTTTGAAAGTCAAAGCGCGGCGTCCGCAGAAGTTCAAGGTGCGCGAGTATCACCGGTGCAATATCTGCGGTCGCCCTCGCGGATACATCCGCAAGTTCGGTCTGTGCCGAATCTGCTTCCGCGAGATGGCGCATCGCGGGCTGTTGCCCGGCGTGAAGAAATCATCGTGGTAGTGGCGGATGGATACCTTCGCCGTGCCTGACAGGCGCGCAGCGAACCGTCCACCGCGAACAAAAAAGGAGGAAGAACAGCCATGCCTGTCAACGATCCGATCGCGGATATGCTCACCCGCATCCGCAACGCCAACATGGCGCTGCACGAGACATTGGAGTTGGATGCGTCCAAGCTAAAAGTGGAGATTTGCCGCATCCTGAGAGAAGAAGGCTACATCAAGGACTACGAAGTCATCGAGGCGAAGTCGCAGAACCGACTGCGCATTACATTGAAGTACGGTGCCAGACAGGGCAAGACGCGCGAGCGCGCCATTACCAACCTGCGCCGGGTAAGCAAACCGGGGTTGCGCGTGTACCGGAAGGCGAACGAGCTGAAGCCCATCTACTTTGGGTTCGGTACAGCGATCGTCAGCACCTCAAAGGGCGTGATGACCGACCGACAGGCTCGACGTCTGGGGCTTGGCGGGGAAGTGCTGGCGGAAGTGTGGTAAAATAGAGCTCGCACCGGGAAAAGGAGTGTTGTCGTATGTCACGTATAGGCAAGAAACCAATACCCATACCGCCGGGTGTGGAGGTGCAGTGGGAGCCGGGGCATATTACCGTGAAGGGTCCGCTGGGGGAGCTCAGCAAGCAGATACCGGCGGAGATACTGGTACGCCGGGAGGACGGCTTCCTGATGGTGGAACGCCCCAGTGATGAGCGCAACCACCGCGCCCTGCACGGCTTGACCCGCACGCTCATCGCGAATATGGTGGAAGGCGTTTCCAAAGGATACCAGCGCGTGCTGGAGGTGGTCGGCGTCGGCTACCGCGCACAGGTGGAAGGGGGCAGGCTCTCGCTGAGCGTGGGCTATGCCCAGCCCAAGGTGGTGGAACCCCTGCCCGGCATCACCTTCGAGGTGGGACAGGATGTGAACACCCGTATGCCCCGCGTCACCGTAAAGGGCATCGATAAAGAGACGGTAGGTCAGCAGGCGGCAGTGATACGGCGGATACGTCCACCCGAGCCTTACAAGGGTATGGGCATCCGATATCAGGGAGAACGGATACGGCGCAAAGCTGGTAAGAGCGGTAAAGCTGGCGGGAAAGGTAAGGGGAAATAAACCATGATCGAGCATAAAAACGTGGCTCCCCGACAGAGGGGACGATTGCTGCGCCACGCGCGGGTGCGCAAGAAGATACACGGTACCGCCGAGCGCCCGCGTCTGGTGGTGTTTCGGAGTCTGAAGTATATCTACGCGCAGGTCATCGACGACGAGAAAGGGCACACTATTGCTGCCGCTTCGTCGCTGGAGCCTGCATTGCGCAACTCGCTGCCCAGAACAGATAACATCGACGCTGCGAAGGCGGTCGGCAAACTGATTGCGGAACGCGCCGTGGACGCGGGCGTTCGCCATGTGGTTTTCGACCGAGGCGGCTACAAGTACCACGGACGGGTCAAAGCTCTGGCTGACGCGGCACGAGAAGGGGGACTGGAGTTCTAACGATGGCACGAATTGACGCGGACACTCTGAACTTGCAGGAGCGCGTGATTCGTACGAACCGCGTGCAGAAGACGCACAAGGGTGGTCGTACGATGAGCTGGAACGCGCTGGTGGTGGTTGGCGATGGCGAAGGGCACGTGGGCGCCGGACTGGGTAAGGCGCGTGCTATCCCCGATGCCATTCGCAAGGGTGTGGAGGACGCCAAAAAGCGCCTGATCGAGGTGCCTATGGTGGGCACATCCATTCCCCACGAAGTGGTGACCTCCTTTGGGGCGTCCACCGTCATTCTCAAGCCAGCCTCGCCCGGTACCGGCGTGGTGGCGGGCACGTCCATGCGCGCCATTCTGGAAGCCGCCGGAGTGAAGGACGTGCTTGGTAAGTGTCTGGGGTCCAGAAACCCGATCAACGTGGCGTGGGCGACCATCAAAGCGCTGCAGATGCTTAAGCGCGTGGAGCAGGTGGCGCAAATTCGTAGCAAGCAGCCAGAGAAGGTGGTACCGTGGATGCGTAAGTATCTGGAAGGCAAGGAGGAGGGCACGGCAAATGGCTCTTAAGATCACCCTCGTCCGCAGCCCTATCGGCTACAATAAGCGGCAGAAGCGCACGGTGGAGGCGCTGGGTTTGCGTCGCCTGCATCAGAGTGTGCTGAAGCCCGACAACCCCGCTATTCGGGGCATGGTGCGCAAGATCAATCATCTGGTCACCGTCGAAGAGGTGGCTGATAACGCGGTCACAGAGGAGGCTGCGAATGTTTCTGCATGAACTGAGACCCAATCCCGGCTCCAGCCGCCGCCGCAAGCGCGTGGGGCGAGGTATCGCTGCGGGGCAAGGTAAGACCGCCGGACGCGGCACCAAAGGGCAAAAAGCCCGAGACCAGGTACCGCTGACCTTTGAAGGTGGTCAGACGCCCCTGCATCGGCGCCTGCCTCGCCTGAAAGGGTTCAAGAACCCCACCCATAAGGAGTACACCATCATCAACGTGGCTCTGCTGGAAGAGCGGTTCGAGACGGGCGAGGTGATAACGCCAGAGCTGTTGCTGGAGCGACGCATCATCAAGAAGCTCGAGAAAGACGGCTTGAAGGTGCTCGGTGAGGGCGAGGTGACCAAGGCGCTCACCGTGCGTGCCCATAAATTCAGCAAATCTGCCGAGCAGAAGATCACCGCTGCGGGAGGCAGTGTGGAGGCGATTTAGCCATGCTTGAGACACTGGTAGCGGCATGGAAACTACCTGACCTGCGCCGACGGATGCTGTTCGTGCTCGGCGCATTTGCCGTGTACACACTGGGCTTGCATATCCCGGTGCCGGGCATTGACCACGCCAAAATGGAGGCGCTCTTCACCCAGGCGGGTGGCGTGTTCGGGCTGGTGGATGTCTTCTCCGGTGGTGCACTGCGCAAGTTCACCATCTTCGCGATGGGCATCGTGCCCTACATTAACGCGTCGATCATCATGCAACTGCTGGTAGCCGCAATTCCACAGTGGAAGGAACTGCAGAAAGAGGGCGAGACCGGGCGCAAAGAGATCGCCAAGCGCACCCGTTATCTGACGGTGGTTCTGGGCTTTCTGCAGTCACTGGGCATCAGCATCACGCTGGTGCGCTCGGATATCCTCACCGCTACATGGTGGCAGCTGCTTGCCACGGCGGTGGTCTTGACCGCTGGCACGATGTTCCTGCTGTGGCTGGGCGAGCAGATTACCGACAAAGGCGTGGGCAACGGCGTTTCGCTCATCATCTTCGCCAGTATTTCGGCAAGCCTGCCCTGGCAAATGTCCAAGGTGTGGGAGTCCACCACCCTGCAGAATGCCTGGATGAGCCTGATCTTGCTGGCTGTGGTCTTCCTCGCCACCATCGTTGGCATCGTCTACGTCACGCAGGCACAGCGCAGGATTCCGATTCAACATGCGCGGCGTATCGTCGGTATGCGGCAGGTGGGCGGGCACAGCTCGTTCCTGCCGTTCAAGATTGCGATGGCAGGCGTCATCCCCATCATCTTCGCCATTTCGCTGGTGCTGTTGCCGATGACGATTGCCAGCGCCATCCCGGGCGATACAGGATGGGTATACTATCTGAAGCAGGCAGCCAACTGGCTTGCTCCGGGCAGTAATCCCTTCTCGCTGGTGCTGTACGGGGCGGTGATTATCATCTTCACCTACTTCTACACTGCAGTGCAGTTCGATGTGAGCGACATTGCGGACAACCTGAAGAAGTACGGCAGCTACATCCCCGGCATACGCCCTGGCAAGCCAACGGCGGACTATCTGGATAAGGTGGTGTCGCGTATCACTTTTGCGGGAGCGCTGTTCCTGGCAGCGGTAGCGCTAGTGCAGTACATTGCGCCCAGCATCACGGGGGTAGACCTCGGCACCTTCTCGCTGGTGGGCGGTACTTCCCTGCTCATCGTGGTAGGTGTGGCGCTGGACACCATGCAGAGTATCGAGGCGCAAATGCTGATGCGCAACTACGAGGGCTTCCTGAGAGAGTAACCGTACCCAAAGCGTTTGGGTGTGCAAACCGACAGGAAAACTGGCAACCGATAGGAGCAGAAGACCACCGATGATATGGATATTTCTGGGTGCCCCGGGTGCCGGTAAAGGCACGCAGGCAGAGCGCCTGCAGGGGGATTTTGGTTTCGTGCAGATCAGCACGGGTGAACTGCTGCGAGAAGCCATGAGAGCAGGCACGCAGCTGGGTAAGACCGTGCAGGAATACGTGACCCGCGGCGAGCTGGTGCCCGACGACCTGGTGGCGGCGGTGCTTCGCGAGCGCCTCGCTTATGGCGACATGGGTAACGGTGTGATACTGGACGGCTTCCCGCGCACCGTACGACAGGCAGAGATTCTGGAGGGGATTCTCGACAAACACTGCTGGAAGCTGTGCGGTGTGCTGTATCTGGAGGCAGCCGAGGAAGTGGTGCAGGAACGACTGGGCGGGCGGCGCAACTGTCCGCAATGCGGTGCCAACTACCATGTGGTAACACTGCCACCGAAGGTAGAAGGGCGTTGTGATCGTTGTGGAGCAGAGCTGGTTATCCGCCCGGACGATACGCCTGAAGCCATTCGGAACCGGCTGGAGGTGTACCACAGGCAAACTGAGCCTCTGGTCGCATTCTACGACCAGCGTGGGATGCTTGAGCGGATAGATGCCAGCGGTGAGGTAGAGCAGGTTTATCGATCCGTGAAAGAAGCGGTGTCGCGTCGCTGGCGGCAGTGTCTGGCAGACGGATGATTATCGTAAAGAGCCCGGCTGAGATAGAAAAGATTCGCGCCGCTGGCAAATTGGCGGCGAAGGTTTTGCGCCTGCTGAGCCAGTCCATTACCCCGGGGGTGACGACTACTGCGGACCTGGATGCGCTGGCAGCCATACTTGTCAAAGAGGGTGGAGGGCGCGCCGCCTTCAAGGGCTACATGGGCTATCCGGCGCACATCTGCACGTCGGTAAACCATCAGGTGGTGCATGGTGTTCCCACCAACAGGGTGCTGATGCCGGGCGACATTCTGAGCATCGATATGGGCGTGGAGCTGGATGGCTACTTCGCCGATGCCGCAATCACGGTGCCGATTGGCGAGATTTCGCCGGAGACCCAGCGGCTTCTGGAGGTGACCCGTCAGGCGCTGTACGTGGGTATCGACCAGGCGCGGGTGGGCAAGCGGATCGGCGATATTGCCTCCGCCATCCAGAAGTTCGTGGAGAAACACGGCTACTCGGTGGTGCGTGAGCTGGTGGGGCATGGTGTGGGGAGGAAAATCCACGAAGACCCACCGGTACCGAACTACGGCAGGCCGGGCACCGGTCCGCTGTTGCGCGAGGGGATGACGCTGGCGATCGAGCCGATGGTGAACCAGGGCAAGCCACAGGTGGAGTGCCTTTCCGATAAGTGGACTATCGTGACAGAGGACGGCAAGCTCTCTGCTCACTTCGAACATACCGTTGCCGTCACGCGTAAGGGTCCGATGATCCTTACCGTGGAGTGACTACACACCCGTCGGATCGGGTGGGGACAGAGGCTATGGCAAAGAAGCAGGAGCCCAACGAGAAGGAGAAGGGGCTGCAGGTGGAAGGCACGGTGGTGGAAACCCTGCCAAACGCGATGTTTCGCGTGCAGATTCAGGAGGGACACATCGTGCTGGCGCACGTGTCGGGAAAGATGCGGATGCACTTTATCCGTATTCTGCCCGGTGACCGGGTGCTGGTGGAACTGTCGCCTTATGACCTGACTCGCGGGCGGATTATCTATCGCTACAAGTAGCGCAGGTTCGGCTGATGTCGTTCGACAGAGGGAAAGCACTTGCCGAAAGAGGGAGTCTTTCGGTATAATAGATGTTTGCGTGTACTTTGGCACCTTGTATAAGGGATAGAGCGGAAACGAGGTTCAGGTCATGAAAGTCAGGGCATCGGTAAAGAAAATCTGCAACGACTGCAAAATCATACGACGTCGGGGTGTGGTTCGGGTCATCTGCAAGAAGAACCCGAAGCACAAACAGCGTCAGGGTTAAGGAGGCGAACCGTTGGCACGCATTGCTGGTGTAGACCTGCCACGAGATAAGAAGATCGAATATGCCCTGCCGTATATCTACGGCATCGGCTTGTCCAGCGCACGCAAGATACTGGCGCAGTGCGGTATCGATCCTTCTACCCGCGTGCGGCAGCTCACCGAGGGCGAAATCAGCCGCCTGCGTGAGGTCATCGACCGCGACTATCGCGTGGAGGGTGAGCTTCGCCGCGAAGTGCAGCAGAACATTCGCCGCCTCATCGAGATTGGCTGTTATCGTGGTCTGCGTCATCGCCGTGGACTTCCGGTGCGAGGACAGCGCACGCGCACCAACGCGCGCACCCGCAAAGGTCCGCGTCGCACCGTGGGTACCAAGCGCAAGAAGAAGTAATCAGGGAGGCATTATCAGATGGCGAGAAAGGTTGCTACCACTCGACAGAAAGCAAAGCCAAAGAAGAATATCGTTCACGGCGTGGCACATATCCAGTCCACTTTCAACAACACGATCGTGGCGATCACCGATGTGAAAGGCGATGTGATTGCGTGGTCCAGCGCGGGAGTGGTCGGCTTCAAGGGTGCACGCAAAGGCACCCCCTTCGCGGCACAGATGGCTGCGGAAGACTGCGCACGCAAAGCCATGGAGCATGGAGTGCGCAAAGTGGATGTGGAGGTGAAGGGACCCGGTCCCGGACGGGAGACCGCCATCCGCGCGCTGCAGGCAGTGGGACTGGATATCCTTTCGATCAAGGACGTCACACCGGTACCTCATAACGGCTGTCGTCCGCCCAAGCGACGCCGGGTGTAAAGGAGCAGGAGGGGTTTCATTCGATGGGTATTGCATCAGCGAAGTGTCGTCTGTGCCGACGTGAGGGCGCGAAGCTGTTCCTGAAGGGCGAGCGATGCTACACGAAGAAGTGCGCGATTGAGCGCGAGACCCGTCGCAAGCCGCCCGGGCAGCATGGCGCGATGGCTGCGAATAAGAAGCTGACCGACTACGGCAAGCAGCTGCGCGAGAAGCAGAAACTGCGGCGCATCTATCGGGTGGAGGAACGTCCATTCCGCACCTACGTGGATGAGGCGATTCGTCGTCCCGGCGTGGCTGGCGAGAACCTGCTGCAACTGCTGGAATTGCGGCTGGATAATGTGGCGTACCGACTGGGACTGGCGGTTTCGCGCGATGAGGCTCGACAACTGGTGAGCCATGGGGCCTTCACCGTCAATGGACGTAAGGTGAACATTCCCTCGTATCAACTGCGTCCCGGCGATGAGGTGGCTGTGCGACAGGAGAAGCGCGACTCCGAGCCAATTCGCAGTAACCTGCAGAGACGCGGAGCACATATGCCGGACTGGTTGACCTTCGACGTGAACGCGCTGACTGGGCGCGTGGTGGCTCGCCCAACCCGCGAACAGATCGACACCGACGTCGAAGAGCAGATGATTATCGAATTCTACTCGCGCTAACGACAGCAAAAAGGGCGTTCGAGGGCCCTGTGGCATACAGCGAGAGGGACAAAATGCCGTAAGGAGGCAGTGAGTCCAGACAATGGCAGAACCATTTTTAGTGCCGCACATCGAAGTCGTAGAACAAAGTGGCACCCATGGCAAGTTTACAGCGGAACCGCTGGAGCGGGGCTTTGCTACCACGCTGGGCAATGCCCTTCGGCGTGTGTTGTTGTCGTCCATTCCGGGGGCAGCAGTGACCGCCATCAAGGTGGAGAAGGTACTTCATGAGTTCTCCACCATTCCCGGCGTCAAGGAAGACACCACGGAGATCATCCTGAACCTCAAGGAACTGGTCGTGCGCGTGCCGGGCGGCGGCAGACCCAACGAGGTGATCACTCTGACTGTGGACGCACGCGGACCCGGTGTGGTAACCGGAGCGGATGTGCGTTGCCCGGACGATGTGGAGATCGCCAACCCAGAAGTGTATCTGGCGACCATCAGCGACGAAAGCGCAAGCCTGCGGATGGAGCTGTATGTACAGCGCGGACGTGGCTACGTCGCGCCGGAGAAGGTTGTTCTGCCCGACGCCCTGGCGAAGACCATTGGGGTGATTCCAATTGGGGCGATGTTCTCGCCGGTGCGCAAAGTGAACTATATCGTGGAGTCGACGCGCGTTGGCTTTAAGACCGACCTCGAGCGGCTGACGCTGGAAATCTGGACAAACGGCACCATCTATCCGGTGTACGCCCTGCAGGAGTCCGCGCGTATCCTGCGCGACTTCATGGATATGTTTGTTCGCATGGATGTCAGCTCGTCCCTGCCCCTGCCCCCCGAAACGTCGATCCTGCCGGTGAACGTGCCGGATGTGCGGGTGGAGGAGCTCGATTTCTCCGTGCGCACCTACAACTGTCTGAAACGGGCAGGTATCGCCAGCGTGCGCGATCTGGTTCATCGCACGGAACACGAACTGATGAGCATCCGCAACTTCGGCAAGAAGTCACTGTATGAGGTGCGGGACAAGCTGGCTCAGCTGGGGCTGACCCTGCGTGGTGAGGACATCGACAAGGTGCGGGAGATGCTGGCAGCGGAGAGCGCACACCACGAGGACGAAGAGGAGAACAAGGAGTAGGCTATGCGACACCTGGTTGGTCATCGAAAACTGGGACTGCCCAGCGACCAGCGTCGTGCGCTACTGCACGGGCTGACGCAGCAGTTGTTCATTCATGAAGCCATTCGCACCACCGATACGCGGGCGAAAGAGGTGCGGTCCATCGCGGAGAAGATACTCACGCTGGCGAAGCGCAACGACCTGCACTCGCGTCGACTGGCTCGTCGCATCCTGAAGTCGGAAAGCCTGGTAAAGCGGGTGTTCGACGAGATTGCCCCGCGCTACACCAGCCGCAACGGGGGTTATACGCGCATGGTGCGCCTGGGAAATCGGCGCGGCGACGGCGCGATGCTGGTATTGCTGGAGCTCATCCAGTGAGTTTGATCCATGCGCACCATCGCCGTGGTCATCGAGTATGATGGCACGGATTTCGAAGGGTTTCAGGTACAGCGTGGGAAGCGCACGGTACAGGCGGAACTGTGCCGTGCGGTTGAAAAAATCACAAAAGAGCGAGTGCCTGTTATCGGCGCGAGCCGAACGGACTCCGGAGCGCACGCTACCGGGCAGGTGATACACTTTCGCACCACCTGCGCCATCCCGGTGGAGCGTGTGCCCGCTGCGCTGAACAGTGTGTTGCCGAGGGATATCGCGGCGCGGTGGGCGTGGGAAGCGGACGAGAGCTTCCATGCGCGATACAGCGCCCGGTCGCGAGTGTACCGGTATACGGTGCTGAACCAGCCGGTGCGCTCGGCGCTGGTGGAGCGGTATGCGTATCGCGTCAGTCAGCCTCTGGATGTGCAGGCGATGCGCGAAGCGGCGGGTTATCTGGTTGGCAAACACGATTTCGCCGCTTTTGCCTGTGAGGTGACGCGATACCGGAACACGGTGCGCGAGGTGTATAGCGCGCAACTGCGGGCGTGTCCGCCGCTGGTGTGGCTGCGTATCGAAGCCAACGGTTTCCTGCAGGGCATGGTGCGCATGATTATGGGCACGCTGATTGAGGTAGGGCTGGGTAAGCGGTCTACCGATAGCATGTTGAGGTTACTGGAAACCAGTACGAGAGAGCGAGCAGGTTACAGTGTGCCGGCGCACGGATTATGTCTGGTGCGCGTGAACTACGACAGGAGCACTATTCGGAGCAACGACGAACAGGCGGGTAAAGGGCAATGACGATGAAAACCTATACAACGAAGCCGTCGGACATAAAGCGCGAGTGGTATGTCGTGGATGCGACGGATAAGCCGCTGGGTCGGCTGGCGGCTGAGATAGCGAAGATTCTGCGCGGTAAACATAAGCCCATCTTCGCGCCGCATCTGGACACGGGCGACTTCGTGATCGTGGTTAATGCAGGCAAGGTGAAGCTGACCGGTCACAAGGATGAGGAGCCGGTATACTGGCACACCATGTGGCCCGGCGGATTGCGCTCGATATCGCGCGGGAAGATGATCGCACAGCGACCGGAAAGGGCAATCCGCCGCGCGGTGAAGGGAATGTTGCCTCACAACAAGCTGGGCGCAGCGATGATCCGCAAGCTGAAGGTGTATGCGGGTCCGGAGCATCCGCATGAGGCACAACAGCCCAAGCCTCTCGAGATTAAGGTGTCGTGAGGGAGACTATGGCAGAGGAGCAGGTACGGTATTATGCAACCGGTCGACGCAAGACGGCGGTCGCCCGGGTGTGGTTGATGCCGGGATCGGGCAACATCACCATTAACGGCAGACCGATGCGGGAGTACCTCGGCAGGTTCACGCTGGAGGCGATGGTGATGCAGCCTTTCGCGGTGACCAACACGGAAGGGCAGTTCGATGTGGTCGCCTACTGCAAGGGCGGTGGGCTGAGCGGTCACGCGGGAGCGGTGCGTATGGGCATTGCCCGAGCGCTGCTTCAGGCGAAACCCGAACTGCGCCCCACCCTGCGTCAGCTGGGTATCGTCACGCGCGACCCGCGTGTCAAGGAGCGCAAGAAGTACGGACGCAAGCGCGCCCGCCGCGCGTTCCAGTACGTCAAGCGCTAAGTCGCGGTTTCTCGATAGCAAACGCCCCGCTCTACCGAGCGGGGCGTTGTTGACGCATCCTTTTGGTTCGCTCGTCCCCAGCCGGATACCGGCACGCCATCCAGAACTACCGTCGCGTCGTTTCGCTCTGCTACCCGTGCAAGTTCTGGGTCTAACCACTCTCCCGCCACGACGGGAATGGCGTTCCACCACATTTTGGCACCGATGCCCCAGCGCTCCAGCGCCCGCGTGATGTCGTCCAAACCAATCCCCCACGAGACTTCGACGACTAGATATGCCTCCTGTCCGCCCTCGCGCCGACGCCCGCGCAACACCACGTCAGCGGTCAGCAGACTGTCTCGCTCTTGCTTGGTAGGCGGAGGAGATTGATTCGTCGCTTCGCTCCTCGCAAGGACACGAGGCGAGGGGGATTGCTTCGTCGCTAGCGCTCCTCGCAATGACACGGTGGTGGAGGGGGATTGCTTCGTCGCTT
>CAKZNX010000407.1 GCA_937132045.1 uncultured bacterium | reverse complement strand
CCCGCAAGGCGGTGATCGCGCTGGCGAGGAAGTGGTCGCTGGAAGACCCACCCCGAACCAGCCGGCTGGCTTTTGCCTTCTATCTGGCGGCACTGAAGTACGATACTCTGGACGATATCAGTCGCACCCGGCTGGAGCGCTGTCTGGTGGAGGCAGACGTCAGCAGTGGTGTGTTTGCTGTGGGACGTGTTGCGGTGTACCGGCGCCGGTTCGCCACGCAGCCCGACGATCCAGGCCCCGCCTTTCTGCTGGCAGCAGCCTACAAGCAGGGCTGGCTTCCACAGGACGATGAGATGATCCCGGTCTGGGTGCGCGTGGTGCGCGAGGACTGGAGAGACCTGCCGCTATGGGATCAGTTCAACCTGTCGCGCACCAAACTGCTGGAAGACCTTGCCAACCTGATTGTGCAGGAGGGCAACGTTACCGCCGAGTGTGTGGACGTCGTGGCGCGCGCGTACGCCGAAAATCCGCGCAACACCAGCTGGCTGACGTATCTGGCACGTGCCTTCCCACCCCGAACCGACCCGCAGGCACTGCGCATCTACTATACCTTCTTCAAACAGTCGCCCCGCGATGCCAGCAACACGCGCCTGCTCGCCGATTATGTCGCCGAGCACCTGCAGGGAAAGCCGTGGGAAGCCGAGGTTCTGCGCGCGGCCATGGCGCTCGGCGGCGAGTCCCGCCCTCGCTACGCGGTGGCGCTGGCTCAGTGTTGTGCGCTCATTCGCAACTTCGAGGCGGACACTTTGCCCGTCTACCGGGAGGCGCACGCGAACCAGCCGGACAACGACCAGATTCTGGCAGCGCTCGCCCTGGCTCTGGCAGCAAACAAAGTGTACGATGAACAGGCGGAGTCTCTCTACGAGCGCGTCTTGAAGAACGAGAAAGCGCTGTCGCAGGTTCTGGAACAGCTCGGAGGCAGTATCGCCACAGTGCAGAGCGCGCTGGCACACTGCCTGGCACAGCGGGGCGCACAGACCAAAACCGCCGTGAGCCTGTACGCGAAAGCCTTCGAGAACGACCCCTCCGATGCCGTCGTCGCCTACGCCTACGCGAAGGCGCTGGCAAAGGCACAGAACTTCTCCGAAAAGGCGATGAGGGTGTATGCGGTTGCGCACAAGCACTACGCTGAGGACACCGACCTGCTGGTGGCGTTGGCAAAGGCGTATGCCCAGAACGGCGTGACCAACCACGAAGCCACTTACGTCTACCAGAAGGTGCTGCATGCGCGCAAGGAGTGGGAAGGCATGTGCGAGAGCGTCGCTACGCTCTACGCGAAGGAGAAACGTCCCCCCGAGCTGGCGCTGCAGCTTTGGAAGCGGCTCGCCGAAGAGCAACCGCAGAACGCGCAGGTACGCAAGTGGATTGCTGCGGAGTATCTGCGCCGACGCGAGGCGAAAAACGCCCTCGCCTACTACCAGCAGGCAGCGCAAATCGCTCCCGACGACTTCGAGGCGCAACTGCATACCGGCAAGCTCCTGCTGGAATACACCAACGACCTGAACGGTGCCATGCAGGCACTGCAAGCAGCCGTCGCTCTTCAGCCCATGCATCTGGAAGCGAACCTCTTGCTGGGCGATACTCTGGCGCGCATGGAGGTATATCCCGCCGCACTGCTGGTATTCGAACACGTGCTGGATAACATCGACAACAACAACGTTCACGCGCTCACCATGACAGCGCAGATGAAGCACCTTACCGACCACGACGTGCTGGCAGCCGCGAAGCTCTACGAACGTGCCGTCACCATCGAACCCGAAAACATACAGGTCTGGAAGGACTTTGCTGAATTCGCCAAAGACCACGGCATGGTGGACCGGGAAATCCGCGCGCTTGCCACGCTCACCCGGCTCGACCCGCGTGAGTGCGCCTACCACGTGCGGCTGGGCGAGCTCTACGTGATCGACGGCGACTTTCAGCGTGCTGAGGAGCATCTCCGTCAGGCGATCTCACTGGGTGCACAGGGCACCACCGTCTTCACCCTGCTTGGCGAGGTGGCGACGCGCGTGCGCCGCAGCGCATGAGGTGCCGTTCTACCAATCTCCTGCCCGATTTGGTATACTAAAAAGAAAGCCCGCAGGAGTGGACCGATGGCACACGATATTCGCGAGGGACTCAGTTTCGACGACGTACTGCTGGAACCGCGCGGTACTGAGGTAACTCCAGACGTCGTCGACACCTCCACCCGACTGGTGGCTGACATCACCCTGCGCGTGCCGATTGTCAGCTCGCCGATGGATACCGTCACGGAGGCACGTATGGCTATCGCTATCGCACGAGAGGGCGGTGTCGGTGTCATCCATCGCAACATGAGCATCGAGCGGCAGGCGGAAGAGGTCGACAAGGTTAAGCGGTCGGAGCATGGTATCATCGTCCATCCCATTTCACTCAGCCCGCACGACACCATCCGCGATGCGCTGGCTATCATGGAACGCTACCACATTTCCGGTGTACCCATCACCAACGAGGATGGCGTGCTGGTAGGTATCCTGACCAACCGCGACATCCGTTTCGAGCAGAATTTCGACCGGCGCATCGAGGAGGTGATGACACGCGAAGGGCTGATTACGGCGCCTGTCGGCACCACCCTGGAACAGGCGCAGGAGATACTGCAGGAACATCGCATCGAGAAGCTGCCCATCGTGGACGAGCACTTTCATCTTCGCGGACTGATCACCATCAAGGACATCCTCAAAATCCGCCAGTACCCGCAGGCGACCAAAGACAGCAAAGGTCGTCTGCGAGTGGGCGCGGCAGTGGGACCGCTCCGCCAGACGCTGGAACGGGTGCAGGCGCTGGTAGATGCTGGCGTAGACTTCGTGGTGGTGGATTCGGCACACGGGTACTCGGCAGGCGTTATCAATGCCGTCAAAGCCATCAAACGCGCCTTCCCGCACCTGCCGGTGGTGGCGGGCAACGTGGCAACCCGTGAGGGGGTGCGCGCGCTGGTGGAAGCGGGCGCGGACTGTGTTCGCGTGGGCATCGGTGCGGGGTCTATCTGCACCACGCGCGTGGTGGCAGGCGTGGGCGTGCCCCAGTTGACCGCGATCATGGACTGCGCAGAGGAGGCAGACAGATATGGCATCCCCACCATTGCCGATGGCGGAGTCCGCTGGTCCGGCGACATCACCAAAGCGCTGGCGGCTGGTGCCAGCTGTGTGATGGTGGGCAACCTGCTGGCGGGCACCGAGGAGGCGCCGGGCGAAGTGGTGCTGTATCAGGGTCGCACGTATAAGGACTACCGCGGTATGGGCTCCATCGGCGCCATGCAGGAAGGCAGCAGCGACCGCTACTTCCAGCAGCGTTCGGAACGGTTCGTGCCCGAGGGCGTGGAAGGGCGAGTGCCCTACAAGGGTCCGGTTTCCGAAACCATCTACCAGCTGGTGGGCGGCGTGCGCTCGGGAATGGGCTATCTCGGGGCACGCACGCTCAGCGAGTTGCGACAGAACGCACGCTTCATCCGTATTACTAATGCGGGACTACGCGAAAGTCATCCGCACGACATCTGGATTGTGAAGGAGCCGCCAAACTACGCTTCTGGCTGGGGCAGCGGGCAGCTTTCGTCGGAAGAGTAGACGGAGGAGCATGAGCATCATCAAACTCAATCGCGTGATGTTCGCGCTTGCATTAGCCGGCATGGTGGTGGCAGGACTTCTCTGGTACTGGCACGTCCAGAACGCTGACATCCCCTGCACCAACGCCGGCTGCGACCGGGTGGCACAACATCCGACGTCGCGACTTTTCGGCATTCCGGTTGCTGCCTACGGGACGCTGTTCTACCTCTCATTCGCCGTCCTGTGCGCGGTGCGTCCCTCCGTACGCGAACAGCGACAGCGCCTGCTCGCCAGTCTCGTTCTGCTGTGGGGTACGGTAGGCTTTCTGGTCTCGGTGTACCTGACCTATCTGGAGCTGTTCGTGATACACGCCATTTGCCAGTGGTGCGTGGTGTCTGCTATAATCGCTACGGCGCTGTTCGTGTTGAGTGCGCTGGCATGGCGCCATCCACAGGCTGTAACCATACCAACTGAGGCATAGAGAGAGATGAAATCGGAGTCACGTTTCCTGTTTGTCATGCTGGGCTTTGTTCTGGTGCTGGGCGCGGGACTGGCTGCGCTCAGTTATTACAATCGTCCACCACAGCCGCCTGCGGTGCGGGAAACCGAAATCAAGCTGAGCGATCTGCTGGTTTCCGGCAAACCCGAAAAGGGAAACCCCAACGCCAGAGTGGTCATCGTCGAGTTCAGCGACCTGCAGTGTCCATCGTGCAGCCGCGGAAACGATACAATCGAGCAACTCCTGCTCAGATATGAGGGCAAGATCCGGCTGGTGTATCGGCACTATCCGCTGGACATCCACGAACGCGCCCGAATGTACGCCATGGCGGCGGAAGCCGCGCACCGGCAGGGAAAGTTCTGGGAGATGCAGGACCTTATCTTCAACGAACAGAACGCCACCCAGAAGCGACTGGAGGAGTTCGCCAAATCCCTCGGGCTGAACCTGGAACAGTTTCGCAAAGACATGAACAGCCGCGAGGTCGCGCAGGTTATCGCGGAAGACCTTGCCACCGGACAGCGGTTCGGCGTGAGCTCCACGCCCACCTACTTTCTCTTCGTTGGCGATAAGGGACGAATGATCAAGGGGCATACATCCCTCGCTGCGGAAGTGCAGCCGGTGATGGAAGGCGACTCCTGATAAGGCCGCACCGATGATTTTGTCGGCTGGTATCATCACACTCCTCACAGCCACGCAATGGGCGACTGCAGGGCAGTCACAACCCGTCGTGGTCGTTCGATCGTCTCTGCCTGTGGTGCTGTATCAGGCACAGCCGGTGCCCGTGCCGTTTCTGGTGCTGAATGCCGGCGATCGGGCGCGTGAGGTGCAGATGAGCTTCACCTGCACTGGCGGCACCGTCCAGCCGTCTGAGCAAACGGTTTCTCTCCCAGCGCATGGTTGGCGCATTGTGACGGCAACCGTTACCCTGCCCACAGAAATCGACTCGGCCCGGTTGGTCGCCTCCGCCGACGGCAGCCAGGTCAGCGTGCCTGTTCTGCGCGGGATAGACCTCACACAAAGCGAGTGGCGCCGGAAGCACGTTGGTGTGTTGAACCGTTCCGACCCCACATATGCCGACCCCAACCGCGACGACTCGACATGGGAAGGGCTCGCCGTACCCTCCCTGTTCACCGACCTTCAGTGGACGGCGTGTCGGGTGCGCTTCACCGTCCCTGAGTCGTGGCGCGGCAAGCGGTTGAGGCTCTACATCGCCGCCGTCGACGATAACGATGTCACTTATCTGAACGGTCAGCAAATCGGGCGCACCAGCGGTTGGGATGAGCCGCGCGATTACGCTATCCCGGAGGAGCTGATGCGCTTTGGAGCCGAGAACGTGCTGACGGTGATGGTGCAAAACGTGTATGCCGGCGGCGGGCTATACAAGGCACCGCTGGTTCTGCTGGCGACTGACCAGCCCATCGTCAGCCCGGAGGCGCCGTCGCAGGCACCGGCACGCCCCAAACCGGGCATAGTCGGCAAGCCTCTGCCCCTGCGCCCGATGGTGGTGCGAGATGGCGTGCTGTACTACGCGGACGGCGGCGAGGTGGCGCTGTGGGGAGTGAACTACTATCCGCAAAGCTGGTATCAGTACGTGAACATGAAGCGCCTCGGCGTGGATATGAAGGCGACCATACGGCAGGACCTCGACCACCTGCAGTTGATGGGGATCGACATCGTTCGAATCCACGTCTTCGATCGCGAAATCAGCGACGGGCAGGGCAATCTGGTAGACAACGAGCATCTGGAACTGCTGGACTACCTCGTATCGGAGTGCAACCGGCGCGGTATCTACATGATGTTTACGCCTATCGCCTGGTGGTTCAGCCCGAACCAGCGCGCCGACTCGTTCTCTGCCCATACGACGAAACCGGGCATGATGTTCGTGCCGGAGGGGAAACGCGCCGCGGCGAACTACCTCCAGCAGTTCCTGACCCATGTCAACCGCTATACCGGGCGGGCATACAAAGATGAACCGTGCGTGGTTCTCCTGGAGGTAATGAACGAGCCTGCCTACTTCGTGTATCAGGACCTGTTCAGCGCCAGCTACACCCCACAGGGCGAGCCGCCGGAACTGATCGAGCGCGACCGCGACACCTTCCGTCGGCTGTGGAACGAATGGTGCGCCCGCAACGGCTTCACGGAGTCCGCCGCTTACTTTCCGCTGTTCCGCTACGAGCTGATGCGCCAATACACCCGTGAAATGGTGGACGCTATCCGCAGCACAGGTGCAAAACAGCCGATTGCCATCGCCTTTTTCGGGGGCGCCGACAGAGAGCTCGTGCAGGCGATTGGCGATTCGGAGTGCGACGCCATCACCATCCCCGCGGTGTATCCCGGCGGCTGGGAGCGCGTCAACGATGGGGTGAACTTTCTACCTCAGACAGAGCCGATGACCCTTCCGGACGAATTCGCCCGCAAGGCGCGGCTGGAGTACGAGTTCGACACTCCCGGAACGAACGTCAGCTGCTATCTCTATCCGGCGCTGGCAGCCCATTTCCGCAGCGGTGAGGTGCAGGTGGCGTGCCAGTTTCAGTACGACAGCGTTAGCACCGCCCGCTGGAACTCTGACTGGCCCGCTCACTGGCTGAACTGGCTGTATACACCGTCCAAAACCGTCAGCTTCATGATTGCCGGGGAGACCTTCCGTCGCCTGCCACGCGGTGTGACCTACGATCGACCGCAGACCGAGCTGGTGCACCCCCCGCTGATGGCAACATCCTTCACGCGCAATCAGTGCCTGCTGGTGACGAAAGACACGGTCATGTATGCGCGCGGTATCGACGAGTGGAAGCCCATCAACCTGCCGCGCTCGCCGAAGCACATCGTGGGAGTGGGCAGTTCCCCTTACGTGGAGTACACCGGTTCGGGGTTGTACGTCCTGCAAGCTGTGGACGCGAACACCTTCTCCCTGCTCCTCAACCCGGATGCGGTGCTGGTCGGTAGCAGTCTGGAGGCGCGAGGCGCCGCAGTGGCAGAGTTGAAGGAACAGCCTCACCTGTTCCGCCTGAAGCTGCCCGGCTGGCAGGACGCACAGTGTCTGCGCATGGGAAGCGCCACTCCCCTGCCCCGCATGATGGACGGCTGGCTCCTGACACCGGGAGAGTACGTTATCCGGCGACGACGTTAGAACACCAGAACCCTGTCCGCCTCTGCAGTCCACTTCGCCAGCTCCACCATGGAGCCAAGCTGCACCCCGTCGAGCAGACGCGTCGCCCACAGCCCACGCTGGTCGACGCAGGTGACACACGCCAGAACCTCCGCGCCTTTCTCCATCAGCGTGCTCAGCATCTGGGCGATGTTGGTGCTGCCATCGGGACGATGGTGTTCGGTAAGGGCGCAGTACACGCCGTCCGATAAGAGAAACAGCTGTACCTGCGCCCCTTCCACTTCCTGCAGCATGGCGGTTGCCAGCCGAAGAGCGTTCCAAGCCTTCTCGGAACCGTAGGGCGACTCGTTCACGATGAACAGTATCTTCATCCGTGCCTCCCGCGATGGTGTTCGCGCCCATTGTAGAGGAGAGAAGGCGTTGCGGACAACCCCCCTACTCCGTGATGAAGCCGTGGTAACGTCCCAGCCAGTATGCGATGAGGAACGCGCCACCGTACTCCTCGTAGTGCCCTGAACCGCCCCAGTCCATCCGATAGGGGTTCGCGTTCCATTTCAAACCCTGTCGCTCGTCGGGCGGCAGGGGGGTGGTGGCGATCAGCTCGCCGAAACGGCTGCGGTGCTGAGAGATTATCAGGTCGGTGCGATGGCTGTTGCGCACCTCCCAACCACGCAGGTCCCAGGGCCAGCGCTGCAATGTGTGCACCGCCTCCTCCACGTCGCACGGCTTGCCGGTCGCCAGCCCGTAAATGAAGTTGTAGAGCGGGCTGCGCTCAGGACGAATGGTGCGCCACGACCGCTCGATACTTAGCTGGATCAGTGCGCGACGGGACGGTTCCTTCTCCAGCATCACGATGGGATAGTAGGCAAGGAACCACAGCTCATCGTCGGAGTGGTTGATGGCTTCCGGCGGATGAATCACGCGCCCCTCTGCCGCGTTCAGCAGGTAATGGTGTTTGGTGATAAGCTCCTCGTATCTGTCCTTGAAGCGCTGGTCTCCGCAGATGTGGATTGCCGCTTTCAGGTGCGACAGGATTTCCATGGAGTTCAGCGCGCGCTCCTGCCACCACCATGGGTCGTCGTTCAGATACTCCGGTGCCCACACTCCCCAGGTGGTGCGCACGCCGTCGGGACGAATCAGAAGGAGGTTGTCGTCGAGGATGCGGTTGGTCACCGCCCGACACACCGCAGCGATCTCCTTGCGCTCCTGCTCGTCTGCCACGAGCTCATAGTAGATGTACCAGGCGAAGTAGTGCCCGTCGATCTCGTCCGAGCTGGTGTCGGTCTTCCACAGCCACCCCTTTTCGGGCGAGGGCTTCCATCTTTCGGGACTGTAGTCCGACAGGTTCACGTTCTGTTCGTCCTCGCGGGCGATGGCGCGCGCGACGAAGCCCGGCGAGCCGGTCTTGTAAACCAGTTCCAGCATGGCGCGCATACTCTGCCTTGCCAGCTCTTTTGCTTTCGGATCTCTGGTGACAGCGTACCGACACGACTGCGCGGCAACCGTGATGGATGTCCACAAGCCGTCATTGTCGGTGGCATTGTAGCGGAACTTGCTGGGGTCCTCCGGGTCCAGCAGCTGACAGTCGGCGGTGAAGCCGTAGCGGTTGTGGCGGGCGGCGTTGATCTGCTCGTAGTGTTCGGCTTTGTCCTTCAGACGCATCATGCACCGCTCGATCCGTCCCACTCCCCTGTCGGTAGCGAACCAGGCGCCGCCCTCACCGTCCAGCGCGATGGCATACACCCGATTGCCTGGTAGCCAGCGACGTCCCCAGAAGTAACGCCATTTGCCCTCCTGCAACACCGCGGCGCCCTCCGAGAAACCCACCCACACCCATCCGGTCTGGTGGTCGCAGGCAACCGCGGTGACGTTAAAGTGTGGCAATCCGCCCGGCTCGGGTTTGATGGGCAGGAGGTAGTCGCTGAGGTCGGTAACGATCAACTCCCGCGAGGTGCCAATCCACCAGTGCCCGGCGGCGTCGCGCGAGAGACACTGCGGCACCCCGTCGAAATTGGGCG
>CAKZNX010000406.1 GCA_937132045.1 uncultured bacterium | reverse complement strand
AGGGGATTGCTTCGTCGCTTCGCTCCTCGCAATGACACGGGGAGTGAAGGGGATTGCTTCGTCGCTTCGCTCCTCGCAATGACACGGGGAGTGAAGGGGATTGCTTCGTCGCTTTGCTCCTCGCAATGACACGAGGGGTGGCAGTGGGGACGCTCTTGCCTTCTGTGGCTCGTTTGTGATAGCATACCCCTGCAGATGCCAGAGGCAAAGGGACACACACGCATGACGAGCCAACCAGCTGGGGCGCCCAAACTGGTGCTGATCGACGGACATAGCTTGCTGTACCGCGCCTTCTACGCCACACGTCCGCTCTCCACGACCGATGGACGCCCCACGAACGCCATCTACGGCTTCGCGGGAATGCTATGGCAGATACTGGACGACGAACAGCCCGACGCCATCGTGGTGGCGATGGACACCGCTGCGCCCACCTTTCGGCACGAGGAGTTCACCGACTATAAAGCGCATCGCCCGGAGACCGCGGAAACCTTCTACGTGCAGGTGCCAACCGCGCGCGAGCTGGTAGAGGCAATGGGCATCCCGGTCATCGCTCTGGAGGGTTACGAGGCGGACGATGTGCTGGGTACGCTGGCGCACCGGGCAAGACAGCAGGGGTATCAGGTGCTTATCGTCACGGGCGACCAGGACGCCCTGCAGCTGGTGGACGAGGGCGCGTTTGTGCTGATGCCGCAGAAAGGCATGGGGCAAACCGTGCGCTACGACGAGCAGGCGGTGCGCGAGCGGTTCGGGCTGGAGCCATCACAGCTGCCCGATTTCAAGGCGCTGAAGGGCGACCCGTCCGATAACATTCCGGGCGTTCCCGGCATCGGCGAGAAGAAGGCGGTGGCGTTGCTGAAGCAGTTTGGCAGTGTGGAAGCTCTGCTGGAGCGACTGCATGAGGTGGAAGATGCCAAAATGCGCGCCGTACTCGAGCAGTACCGTGAGCAGATTCCCCAGTACAAACGGCTGGCGACCATCGTGTGCGACGCCCCGGTGCCCGACACGCCCCCGCGCTGGCAGCCCACCCCCGAGCATTTTGCCCGCCTGCAGCAGGTGCTGGAGAGCCTCGAGTTCCGTTCCTTCCTGCGCCGACTGCCCGAATGGCGAGCGAAGTACCTGCACCATGAAACGCCCACTCTACCGCTGGAGATGCCCGCCGAAGTGCGCACTGTGGGTGTGCGCTGGAGTGTGGCACGGCAGGAAGACGAGGTGCGCGCGCTCGTGGACCGGTGCCTGCGGAACCCAGAAGTGGGCATCCGCGTTCTGATTGCAGGCACGCACGTGATGGAACTGCAGGTACAGGGCGTGAGTGTGGCGCTCTCGCGGGAAGAGGCGGTGTATGTACCCGGCACAGCTGCTGTGGCATCGCTGTTCGACGAACCTGCAGGGGGATTGTTCAGCCTGCTGGCGCCATTATGGGAGAGTGAGGCTACAGCCAAAGCGGGTTACAACGTGAAGCCTCTTCAGACCGTGCTGGTTCGCAGCGGAGTGTCGCCCCACCGGTTTGTGTTCGATGCGATGCTGGCGGGCTACGTGTTGCAGTCCGGGCGCAGCAGTTACCCTCTGGCTGACCTTGTTCAGGACTATCTGGGCGAGCGATTGCTTCAGGAGGATATCACTACCGAGAGCGGTCTGGCGGCTTACACCTGTGCCGAGGCAGCCGCGTGCTTGCGTCTGCACAGCGTGATGAACGCCCAGCTCGCCGCGATGGGTTGTGCGGACGTGCTTCACCGCATCGAGATGCCGCTGTCCGAAGTGCTGGCACGGATGGAGCTGGCGGGAGTGGCAGTGGACGTGGAATATCTGCATCAGCTCTCTGCCGTGCTGGACGGGCTGATACGCAACAGAGAGGCAGAGGTGTATATGCTGGCAGGAGAGCCGTTCAACATCGCCTCGCCGAAGCAGCTGGGACAGGTGCTTTTCGAGAAGCTGAAACTGCCTGCCGGAAAGAAGACGCGCACTGGCGCCTACTCCACCGATGCCGAAGTTCTGGAGCAGCTGGCGGTGGAACATCCCATCTGTCGCAGTATTCTGGAGTATCGCGAGCTGAGCAAGCTCAAGTCCACCTACGCCGACGTACTTCCCCGGCTGGTGCATCCCTCCACCAGGCGCATTCACACCTCTTTTAATCAGACGGTGGCCGCGACGGGACGCCTCTCCAGCAGTGAACCGAACCTGCAGAACATCCCCATCCGCAGCGAGGTGGGCAGGCAGATACGCCGCGCCTTCGTGGCGGCACCGGGCAACCGATTGCTGGGGGCGGACTACTCGCAGATCGAACTGCGCCTGCTGGCACACGTCAGCGGCGATGAACGTCTGCTGACCGCCTTCGCCGAGGACCGCGACATCCACTCCGCCACGGCGATGATACTGTTCGGGGTGCCACCCGACGGTGTGACGCCAGACCTGCGTCGCAAAGCGAAAACGGTCAACTTTGCCGTGCTGTACGGCATGAGCGACTACGGCTTGTCACAGGAGCTGGGAATGTCGGTCTCGGAGGCGCGCGCTTTCATCGACAACTACTTTCGCCAGCTGCCTGGCGTGCGCCGTTATATCGAGGAGACGCTCGCTTTTGCCCATCAGAACGGCTTCGTCTCCACGCTGTACGGGAGGCGGCGCTACGTGCCAGAAATCAACCACGCGAACCGCAACGTGCGTCAGGCGGCGGAACGCGCCGCTATCAATTCGCCACTGCAGGGGACAGCCGCCGACATCATAAAACTGGCGATGATCGATCTGGATCGGCGCCTGCGCGAGGAAGGCTGGCATGCGAAGATGGTGTTGCAGGTTCACGACGAGCTGGTGCTGGACGCACCGCCCGAAGAGATAGCGGCACTGGCGAATCTGGTGCGGGAGTGCATGGCGCAGGTAGCCAGCCTGCGGGTGCCTCTGAAGGTAGATGTGGAAGTGGGCGACAACTGGTCGGACATGGAGAAAATTGTGCTGTAAAAGCAGGAAACCGCAGAAGGGGTGGCAAAACCTATAGCGCGCGTTTGCGTCGCGATTTCAAAGGGAGTACGTAACGTTATGCCGGAAGACCTGATAGAAGAATCTGCAGTACCGACGGAGCAGGTTGCGTCGGAGCCCATCACGCCAGCGCCGGCGTCCGATTCGGATGAGTTTGCGCGGGCGGTGCAGGAGATGAGCGCGGAGGAGTTCGAGCGCGCCACGCGCACCGTTCGCAAAGGGCAGCTCGTTCGCGGTGTGGTGGTACATGTGGATGAGAAAGGGGTGCTGGTAGATATCGGTACCAAATCGGAGGGCATCATTCCTCTGAGCGAGCTCACCCGTCTGCCCAACCAGCCACCGGAAGAGGTGGTACAGGAGGGACAGGAGGTGGACGTGGTGGTGCTCAAGCCCGAGACCGAAGAGGGGCAGATTATCCTCTCCAAGAAACGCGCCGATTACGAGGTGGCATGGACGCGCCTCGAGGAGGCACGCGACTCCAGCGAGACGATCGATGGCGTGGTCACCGAGCGGGTGAAAGGCGGTTTGATGGTGGACGTAGGCGTGCGGGGGTTCGTGCCCGCGTCTCATGTAGGCACCAGTCGCGTTCCGCTTCCCGATAGCGCCCTGGAGAAGTATGTTGGGCAGACGGTGCCGCTGAAGGTGCTGGAGGTGGACCGACAGCATCGCAAGGTGGTTCTATCCAACAAGCAGGCGGAGATGGAGCGTCGCGAACGGGAGCGTGAAGAGGCGTTCGCACGCATTCAGGAAGGGCAGGTTATCGAGGGCAAGGTGCGCCGAATCGTGGATTACGGCGCCTTCATCGACGTGGGCGGAGTCGACGGCTTACTGCACATCAGCGAGATGTCGTGGAAGCGCGTCAAGCACCCATCGGACGTTCTGCGTGAGGGTGAGCGGGTTCGTGTGCAGGTTCTGCGGGTAGACCCTGCATCCCGAAAGATATCGCTGGGCATGAAGCAACTCATCCCCGACCCATGGCTGGACGTCGAGAAGCAGTATCAGGTTGGACAGGTGGTAACGGGCACAGTGGCGCGACTTGCTCCGTTCGGTGCCATTGTGGACCTTCCGGGCGACCTGGAAGCCACCATCCCACTCTCCGAGATTTCCACGCGCCGCGTGCGCAGCGCCGCCGAGGTTCTGCAGGCGGGACAGCAGGTGGAGGCGATGGTGTTGCAAATCAGCCCCGCCGAGCATCGCATGGTATTGAGCCTGCGCCGCCTCCAGCGACAGCGTGAAGAGCAGGAACACCAGCAGCTGATGGAGCGATACAGTAGCAGCAGCACCTCATCGCGCGGATTTACCATCGGAGAGGTTGTCGGCAGGCAGTTCGGACTTGAAACGGAAGAGGGCGAACCGGCGTCAAATACCGAGGAAGACGAGCAGACGCCGTCACCATAGCCATGCTGGTTGCACTCACCGGCGGCATCGCCGAGGGCAAAAGCACCGTACTGCGATGGTTCGAAGAGTGGGGAGCGCGCAGTATCTGCCTTGACCAGATTGCCCGGTCGCTGAGCGCACCGCAAGGGGCGCTGTGGCAGGCTGTCGTAGCCGAGTTCGGGCAGGTCTATCTGCTACCCAGCGGCGAACTGAATCGCAGGCAGTTGGGGGAGGCAGTGTTT
>CAKZNX010000405.1 GCA_937132045.1 uncultured bacterium | reverse complement strand
ATTGCGCTTTGCGGTGCGCGAGGGTGGTCACACGGTGGGCGCAGGCGTGGTGACCAAGATCTACGAGTAAGAGCAGGGATCGGCGATGGCAAGCAAGAACAAGGAAAACCGGATCATCATCACGCTGGCTTGCACCGAGTGTCGCTCGCGCAACTACACGACGACCAAGAACCGCATTAACGACCCGGACCGTCTGGAGTTGCGCAAGTATTGCCCACGTTGTCGCCACCACGTGGTGCATCGCGAGGTGAAGTAGGCGGTTTGGCGCGCAGGGCAAACCTGCGCCGCTCTGTGCAGGGGTGTAGCTCAGCATGGTAGAGCACCGGTCTCCAAAACCGGCGGTCGGGGGTTCGAGTCCCTCCACCCCTGCCATTTGCATGTAAATTCGACGTGCCGAGAGAGATAGCCGTTATGGGTATAGCAAAAACGAGAGCGAAAGAGACGGAGCGAGCGAAACCTGCCAGCTCAGGCGCTGGCAAACCACCCATTCGCCGAACACCCAGTGTGCAGCGTATCCGTCGCTTTCTGAATGACGTCTGGATCGAGTTGAAGCGGTGTGAGTGGCCTACGCGCGAACAGGTTATCCGTTCCACGATGATCGTACTCGGCTTCATTTTGGCAGCGGGTGCGTTTATCGGTGTGCTGGATGCGTTGCTCTCGTGGGTGACGCGCGCTCTGAGGCTGTTCTGAGGGTGGGCAATGCAAAAGCAATGGTATGCCGTACATACCTACGCCGGGCATGAGAACAAAGTGAAAACCGCCATCGAGCGGCGGGCAGAAGCGATGGGCTTGAAAGACCGCATCTTCCGCATCCTCGTACCCACCGAGCAGGAGATGCGCACGCGGCAGGGCAAGAAAGTGACTGTCAGCCGGAAAATCTTCCCCGGATACATCCTCATCGAGATGATTCTGGACGAGCAGACATGGTATCTGGTGAAGAGCACGGCTGGCGTCACGGGCTTCGTGACCTCTGGGGACAAGCCGGTTCCTCTCCAAGCCAAAGAGGTCGAAGCGATTCTGGAGACAGTGGAAGGCACGCAGAAGAAGCCGCGTGTCGCCTGGCAGCCGGGCGAACAGGTGCGGGTGGTGTCCGGTCCGTTCACTGACTTTCACGGCACTATTCAAGAGGTACTACCGGATAAAGAAAAAGTGCGCGTGCTGATATCGCTGTTCGGGCGTGATACGCCGGTGGAGTTCGACTTCGAACAGGTAGAGAAAATCACGTAAGGCGCGCTGGGACGGAGGGTTTACGTTGGCAAAGAAGATACTGGCTGTGGTCAAACTGCAAATTCCTGCAGGGAAAGCAACTCCTGCTCCGCCTGTAGGTTCCTCGCTGGGTCCCTACGGCATCAACATGATGGAGTTCATCAAGTCGTATAACGAGCGAACTGCCGCGCAGGTGGGTTCTATCGTGCCGGTGGAGATCACCATCTACGAGGACCGCTCGTTCACCTTTGTGACGAAGACTCCGCCTGCCTCCGAGCTTCTGCGCAAGGCGGCTGGCGTGGACAAAGGCTCTGCTGCCCCGAACAGGCAGAAGGTCGGAAGGGTCACCGTGGAGCAGCTGCGCGAGATCGCTCGCACGAAGATGCCCGACCTGAACGCCAACGACGAAGAGGCGGCAATGCAGATTATCGCGGGAACCGCCCGGTCAATGGGCATCGAGATCGTGTCTTCGTAGGGCGGGTTTCCACCTGAATCTTTCAGGCATCCCCTCTCCAGACGGAGAGGGGATTCGTGCGAAGTACGAACCATCCCCATGTGGGAGGGGTAAACCCGACAACCATACCACAGGAGGAAAACGAAAATGCCACAACACGGCAAACGGTATCTGGAAGCAAAGCAGAAAATAGACCGCGCCCGCCTGTATGGGGTGCGCGAGGCGCTGGAGCTGGCGAAGTCGCTGGCGAATGCCGGTTTCGACGAGACGATCGACATCGCGGTGAACCTGGGCGTCGATCCCCGTCACGGTGACCAGATGGTGCGTGGAACCACCACACTGCCCTACGGCACCGGCAAGAAGGTGAAAGTGGCGGTGTTCGCCAAGGGCGACAAAGCCGAAGAGGCACTGAATGCTGGAGCGGATGTGGTGGGCGCCGAAGACCTCATCCAGCAGATTCAGCAGGGCTGGCGCGATTTCGACGTGCTGGTCGCCACTCCCGACATGGTGCCTCAGGTGAGCCGACTGGGACGCCTGCTGGGACCGCGTATGCCCAACGCCAAGTCGGGAACAGTTACCAACGATATCGACCGCGTCGTGCGCGACCTGAAGCAGAGCAAGCGCGTGGCTTTCCGCGTGGAGCGAGCCGGTATCGTGCACATGCCCGTCGGCAAGTCGTCGTTCGATGTGGACCAGCTGATGGAGAACTTCCTGATCGCCCTGAACGCTCTGCTGAAGGCGAAGCCCGCCTCGGCGAAGGGACGTTATCTGCGCGGCATTACCGTGTCGTCTACCATGGGACCGGGCATCCGTGTGGACACGCAGGAGGCGCAGAAGCTGGCGGAAACCGCCGCGTAGTCGCAAACGGTCTCGACAGATACACGGAGGGCGCCCCGATGAGGGGCGCCCTTTTTTGCTGTTTGTCCGCAAATTTTCCCTATACGATTGCAGAATCCTATTGACAAATATGCGTTAACCAGTTACAATAGCCGTGAAAGGTGGAGAGGTGCTCTCAAATGCCATCGGCGCGCTGGAAAGAGATAGTGGACAGCATCCAGCAGGAGATTACCTCGGGACGCCGTGCCCCGGGCGAGCGGTTGCCGTCCGAAGATGAGCTGGCGCTGAAATGGGGAGTCTCGCGGATGACTGCACACCGGGCGATGCGCGAGCTTCAGCGGATGGGGCTGGTGGTACGCCGCCCACGAAGCGGAACGGTGGTCGCCGCCAAAACCGCGCGACGAACCGGTTGCGTTGCCCTCATTATCCATAACTCGCACGATCGGCTCGAGATGGAGTATATGCGTGGGGTGCAATCGGCAATCGGTGACGAAAACCGGCTGGTTGTGTGCAGTAGCGAGGGCACTGCCGAACGGGAAGCACACTACATACAGCGTATGGCAGCAGAGACCGACGGCATCATCCTGTTCCCGACCTGCGAACCACAAAACACCCCTCTGCTGGTGCGCCTTGTCGAGCAGGGTATCCATATCGTCTGCATCGATCGTGCGCCGGAAGGAGTGCCAGTGGATGCGTGTATGACGCACAACGACGAATCGACCCGTCGCGCCCTGCGTTCGCTGGTGAGCGAGGGCATCTACCCCATTGCCCACTTCACCCAGGGCGACATGTGGACCTCTTCGGTTCGCGAGCGCTATCAAGCTTACATGGACATCATGGACGAGGCGGGCTATCCCTCCCCCCAACGGCTGTGCCGACATTTCCCTGTGATGCATGCGCGGTACCGGTTCAGCCTCACGCAGCTGGCGAAAGATGCCCTCCTCGCATTGCGGCACGAGGAGCCCGATCTGCGCGGCGTCTTCTGCCTGAACGACTACCACCTGATTGCCGTACTGGAAGCCTGCGACGAACTGGGGTGGCGCGTGCCGGAAGAGCTCGAGGTGATTGGTTATTACGACTGCGTCTCCCTGTTACCGCAAACTACCCGAAGGATACACCGGCTGGTTCAACAGCCGTTTGAGCTGGGCAGGCTGGCGGCAGAACGGCTGATGCAGCGCCTGAAAGGAGTGGCCTTGCCGTTCGAGACCCTGCGTCTGCCTGCGCTCTTTCATCACGCACAACACACTGTCGACGGAGGGTAAAAGCCAATGAAACGCAACGTGGGTTTTACGCTGATCGAGCTGCTCGTTGTGATCGCGATCATCGCGATACTGGCAGCGATCCTCTTCCCGGTGTTCGCTCAGGCACGGGAGAAGGCACGTACCACCACCTGTCTGAGCAACATGAAGCAGCTGGGACTGGCTGCGCTGATGTACGTGCAGGACTATGACGAGGCGTTCGCCCCGAACCGGCTGTGGCACGCGAATGGCACTCACTCGACATGGCGCTGTCTGGTGATGCCCTATCTCAAGAACGATGGTCTGTTCCTGTGCCCGTCTGCACCGCGATCGCTCAACACGTTCTACTGGGACCTGTGGAACAGTCCTACCGGTTGTGTGTGCGACGTAAGCATGACGCTGGACGACTTCAACGCCAGCCCGCGCCGGATGAAGGGGCAGGCGAACTATGGAGTAAACGGCGACGTATTCAACGCCAATGGACGGTATATCGTGAAGCTGGCGGCTTTTGACCGGCCGTCCAGTACGATTATGATCCTCGAGACCCGCGACTTCTGGCCCGACCTGGGCACTTGGACGTTCGGCTGGAACTACGATCAGGGCGGTGGCAGTTTGCCGTTCTGGCACAACAAGGGCGGCAACTGGGCGTTCGCAGACGGGCACGCCAAGTTCTTCCGCCTGCAGCAGACCATTCAGGCGAACAGCTTCATGTGGAACCTCAGCAACGACCCGAACACCGACTGTCCGGAGGGCAGCGAGTTCTGCGTGTCGCCCAGAGGAGCGTATGATCTGGTCAGGCTGTCCAACGCCATTCCGCCCGCCTACCGTTAGGAGCAACAGAAACCCGAGGGGTAGCGCACCGCTACCCCTCGCTTGAGCGTGAAGGAGGTCAGAATGCGTAAGGAGATACCACCTGCAGTGGCGCTGATAGTGATTGTGGTGATTCTGGCTGTCGTGGGAGCCTTGATGTACTGGACAACCAGCAGACCCTCCAGCATTCCAAGCGCAGAGGGCGGACCTCCACCTGATGTGCAGAGGCGCCTTCAGATGGGCGCAGGCTCGCCCAACGCGCCGGTAGCTCAACCGCCCACTCGATAGTCAGCGAGAACACACGGCTGAGGTGAGGTGACCAGCGCGACACGCAGCCTCAGCCGTGTGCTGTTTCCAGCCCCGTCTCACTGGCAGACGCAGGAGATACAGCCTTCGGTGCGGTATTCGTGACTGATGCCAGCGAAAGAGGTTGTAAGACGCATGAACGCCGATGCCCTAACTCCGAAAGAACAGGCTATCTGGGCGCTGGAGCGTAAATCGCCCCGCCCAAACAGCAAAGTTCCCACATTCGAACTGGAGTTCCAGCTCACACAGGAGCTGTTTTGCAGGGAGTACCATCACGCGCACGATTTTCAGGGCGCCACCCACGCCGAGCGCGACCGAATGCTGCGCGAGAACGCGGAACTGTACGTACAGGTGGCGGAACGGCTCGACTACAGCATCATCATGATTGTGCACGCCCCCGACGATGAGGCGCTGGGACAGACCATCCGCCTGATTCGTGAGATGGTGGGCGACAAATACCTGCTCATCGCGCATGGCGACGCCACGTTTGCCATTCCGTCCGGCAGTGATATGGTGGAGGTCGCCACCGCCTTCTTCGACCGCCCCGATGAGATGCACGACATCGCCCGGCGTAACGTCGAGTGGGCGCTGCAGAGGGGCAAACACCTGCGGGAGGAGTACGGCATCGACGGCTTTGCGGCGTGTGCAGACTACGCCTTCAACGACGGTCCCTTCCTCTCGCCGCGCATGTTCCGCCAATTCGTCAC
This sequence comes from uncultured bacterium, assembly GCA_937132045.1. Lineage (GTDB taxonomy): Bacteria > Armatimonadota > HRBIN16 > HRBIN16 > HRBIN16 > HRBIN16. The sequence goes on along the minus strand of CAKZNX010000405.1, from coordinate 850 downwards.
CCCGTACCTGAAGGAGCTGGTGGCGGGATACCGGCAGATGGGGCTGTACGTCATCAAACACACCGACGGCAACATCATGCCCGTTCTCGATCAGATTCTGGAAGCGGAGCCACATGGATTGCACTCCATCGACAGCCAGGCGAAGGACATGGACCTGGCGGTGATCAAGCGCCTGGCGGGCGACAGAATCTGCCTAATGGGAGGGGTGCAGTGCAGTCTCCTGCAGACCGGCACGGAGGAGCAGATTATCGATAACTGCAAGTACGTGCTTCGTCACGGGATGCCGGGGGGAGGATATGTGTACGCCACCACCAATGTGGCTTTCAAGGGATTGCCGCTGGAGCGCTATCTGCTGATGCTGGAGATGCGGGAGCGCTACGGCTGGTACGACGAGCATGGCAACCCCTGTCCCGAGCTGTATCAGGATGGGGTGTAGCCACTTTCTCACTGAAGGTGGAGCGTCTGCTGACATGCCTGCCGTGCCGTTTTGAGTACCTCGCGGCGGTAACGCCGTATGGGTCGTTTCCTCCATACGTGGAGGGCGAACCTCGTGGTGAGCTGAGCAAGTGTCATTGCGAGCCTGCCTCCAGGCAGGCGAAGCAATCCCCTCCGGTTTCCCGGTAGGCGAAGGAGATTGCTTCGTCGCTGCGCTCCTCGCAATGACACAAGGGCGAGGGCGATTGCTTGGTCGCTTCGCTTCTCGCCATGACACGGGAGGCAGTGTGTCATTGCGAGCCTGCCTTCAGGCAGGCGAAGCAATCCCCTCCGGTTTGCCGGTAGGCGAAGGAGATTGCTTCGTCGCTGCGCTCCTCGCAATGACACAAGGGCGAGGGCGATTGCTTGGTCGCTT
>CAKZNX010000404.1 GCA_937132045.1 uncultured bacterium | reverse complement strand
CGCGCACGGCGTCTGAAAACGAGGCAATGGTTCTGAGCATCGTGATTGATCGGATGGTCACTATCCCTGCACCAACGCCGCAAGCTGAGCAACACGTCGCCGCAGCCGAAGAACTCGAACCGCACGAAAGCGCCACGCCTGAACCCGAGGCCCCTCGATTGGAAACTGCCCCGACGGCGGAAATGCAACAGACAGCCGAACTGCCTTTAGAGATGCCTGCAGTGGAGACACCGGTTGAGCAAGTACCACCGGAGATGTCTTCGGTTGAGTCCGAGTCCCATCCCACCGAGGAAACTGCAGTGCAGACAGAGGAGGCTACCGTGTCGCAGGTAGCGCCGACGGTAGAAGTGGACGTATCAGCCGAGGTACCCACAATCACACCGGAAGACACAGCCCGGTCAACCCGCCTGGACGAAGTAGGCGCCATACTCGACGACCTGCTCCACCACAGCGTGCCCGCTAAACAGGCTGTCGCACGACTATTCTACGCGGCAACTGCTCTGCGCTGGCTCGGGATCAATCACCTCATGTTCGACCGCCAGTGGGAAGTGGGGCACCTGACGAAGCAGGTGCGGAATATGGCGAAGCAGCGCTCCCTCTGGGTCCCTGCGCTCGACACCAAGATTATGCTGAGCGAGCACGAACTGGAAACGCTGATGCGCGGTTATCAAGCGCTGGACCTGAGCTGGCAGATGTGGGAATGGTACCAAACTAACGCCGACCTGCTGGACAAGGGAGCCGCCGCGCCGCTTCTTGAGAGCATCGGAGCCCCTGCCCCGATGTTGTACCAGATTTATACCGCCCACGATATCCAAACCCGTGCCACCGATGTGGACGGCAGTGCGGACCTGCTCGAGCTGGTGAAGACAGAAGCAGAACGTCGGAAGTGGTCTCTGGAGATGACGAACGTAGCCTGTCCGCGTCAACGTCAGAATCATTTCATCAAAAACGCACACAATAACTGGCAAGCTGCGCAGGCGCAAGCCCGCAAAAAGAGTGAGCAGGCTGAGGCACTGGCGGAGCTGGAACGCATCCTGAACAGCCCAAACCACGAGACGTTCGAAGAGGACCTGCTCTGTGCTTTGGTAAACTGCCATCGGGCGCAGGTACCGCCATCAAACCTTCGCCTGCGGCAAATCATGGCGGGATACCATCACCTGCTCGA
>CAKZNX010000403.1 GCA_937132045.1 uncultured bacterium | reverse complement strand
CACCAGCTATCTGGATGCATATGGGACAGCTGAATCGTCATACTATGTTCGTGCAGTCGTTGGCGGTATAGAGCAAGCGCCCTCGGAAACGGTGCGCGTGTGGCAGACCCAGTATCTGACAATCCCTCTCCAGTGTCCCGCGGGTGGTAATACACCAGATGGTCATCCGTACACTTACAGCCCCAACGATGCCAGTGTGGGCGACCTGGATGGCGACGGAAATTACGAGATTGTGTTGAAGTGGGAGCCGTCCAACGCAAAAGATAACTCTCAACCCGGCTACACCGGCAATGTGTATATCGATGCCTACAGGCTGGACGGCAAGAGGCTATGGCGTATTGACCTTGGACACAGTATCCGCGCCGGTCCCCACTACACGCAGTTTCTGGTATACGACTTCGATGGGGACGGACGCGCCGAATTGGTGATGAAAACAGCCGACGGGACACGAGACGGCACAGGACGAGTCATTGGCAACCCGAAAGCCGATCATCGCAACTCCAGAGGTTACATCCTGCAGGGACCGGAGTATCTGACAGTATTCGACGGGCGGACAGGCAGGGCGCTGGCAACCACAAACTACGAGCCACCGCGCGGTAAGGTCAGTGACTGGGGTGACGACTATGGCAACCGGGTAGACCGTTTCCTTGCCGCGGTGGCTTACCTGGATGGCGAACGTCCCAGCTTCATCATGGCGCGGGGTTACTACACACGCTCGGTGCTGGTCGCCTTCAACTGGCGCAACGAACGCCTCACGCGCCTGTGGGTATTCGACACCAGCACACCGGGTAACGCGAAGTATGCGGGGCAAGGCAACCATAACCTGAGCGTCGCAGACGTGGACGGGGACGGCAGGGACGAGATAATCTACGGAGCAATGGCGGTGGACGACGACGGAACACCACTGTACTCGACTGGTCTCGGGCACGGCGATGCCATGCATGTGGGAGACCTCAACCCACACCGCCTGGGGCTGGAGGTGTTTCAGGTTCATGAATCGCCGCAAACGAGGTATGGCTTCGAGGTGCACGATGCGGCTACGGGCCGTATCCTGTGGGGCGTATACACCGGTCGTGACACGGGGCGAGGCTTAGTAGCGGACATTGATCCGCGCTACCCAGGTGCGGAAGTATGGGCGTCAGCAGGACCGGGCGGTGTCTATTCCATTACGGGCATCCGCATCAGCGATCAGAGACCAGCATCCATCAACTTTGCTATCTGGTGGGACGGCGACCTGCTGCGCGAGCTGCTGGATCACCGATGGAACGGCTCTACCGGCGTGGGCGTTATCGACAAGTGGGACTATACCCACAACCGACTGGTCAACCTGCTCACTGCCACAGGTACTCTCTCCAACAACTGGACAAAGGGCAATCCGGTATTGCAGGCTGATTTGCTGGGTGACTGGCGCGAGGAGGTTATCTGGCGAACAGAAGACAACTCCGCCCTGCGGCTCTACACAACTACCATCCCAACGAACACCAAAATCTACACCCTCATGCACGATCCGGTCTACCGGCTTGCTGTGGCATGGCAGAACGTCGGCTACAATCAGCCGCCCCACACCGGCTTCTTTATTGGTGCAGGCATGGCGCCTCCGCCCAAACCGAACATCTATCTTCGTCGCCCCCGCTAGCAACCTGTCGGACAGGAATCCTGCCCCCTGCGGTACAATCAGGATAGGGAAGCACCATGCTGGAGCATTGACGATGATAGACCCCAAAGTGTACCGCGAAATGGGCTTGAACGACGACGAGTATCAGCGCATCCTGCAGCTGCTGGGACGCGAGCCGACCTACACCGAGCTCGGCATGTTTGCAGTGATGTGGTCCGAACATTGTGGATACAAGTACTCGCGTCCCATCCTGCGCCGTTTCCGCAAGTATCGCGAGGCAATGGAGCAAGGCGGTCTGGAGAACGCGGGCGTGGTGGATATTGGCGATGGCTGGGGCATCGTGATGAAGGTGGAGAGTCACAACCACCCCTCCGCCGTGGAACCGTTTCAGGGCGCGGCAACCGGCGTGGGCGGTATCCTGCGGGACATCTTCACCATGGGAGCACGCCCCATCGCCATTCTGGACAGCCTGCGCTTCGGTCCACTGGATGACGCCCGCAACCGCTACCTGTTCACACATGTGGTGGGCGGCATCTCCTGGTATGGCAACTGTGTGGGCGTACCTACCATCGCCGGTGAGGTGTACTTCAACCGCTGTTACTCTGGCAACCCGCTGGTGAACGCGATGGCGGTCGGGATTGTGCGCATCGACCAGATCGCCCGGGCGCGTGCGGAGGGTGTGGGCAACCCCGTGCTGTACGTCGGCTCCAGCACAGGACGTGATGGCATCCATGGTGCGACCTTCGCCAGCGAGGAATTGACCGAAGACTCGGAGGCGCGTCGTCCGAATGTGCAGATGGGCGACCCCTTTGCCGAGAAACTGCTCATCGAAGCCACCCTCGAGGCGCTTGCCACCGGCGACATCGTGGGCATTCAGGATATGGGCGCTGCGGGGTTGACCTGCTCCACCAGCGAGACCGCCTTCAAGGGCGGTGCCGGCATGGAGATCGACG
>CAKZNX010000402.1 GCA_937132045.1 uncultured bacterium | reverse complement strand
CCGCCAGGCAGGCGAAGCAATCCCCCTGCGGTTAACGGGAAGCGAAGGGGATTGCTTCGTCGCTGCGCTCCTCGCAAGGTCACGGGGTACTTGGAGAGCGAACCTGCTAGTCAGCTCACCGAGGAGCTTGCCCAATCCAGTGGCACCAGACCGCCGTCAATCTCCACATAGTCGCCCAGCGTTATCTCCAGACGTCCTGTCCATCTGGCATGTGCGCCAGCATGTGCCACCACCGTTCGCCCTTCTCGCAGAGGCTGTTCCAGCACGGAATGACTGTGTCCGCCCACAATCAGGTCGATCGCCCCGGAGCGCTGTGCCAGCTGCACGTCCCTCTGCAGACCGATGTGCGTCAGCGCAATCAGAAGGTCTACCTGCGGGCGCAGTTCCTCCGCCAGTTCGCACCCGCGCGTCACGGGGTCGTCGAACACGTAGGCGCTGACGTGCTGGCTGAGCATCCGCTCGGTGATCATCGGCACGGTCAGCCCGATGATGCCGATGCGCGCCGCCGGCGTGTCCAGTACCAGGTAGGGTTGAACCGGCAGCCGGGCATCGCCGCGCGCCCGGACGTTGGCGCAGAGCACCGGAAACCGCGCTCGGCTCAGCTTGGCGACGAAACCCATCTCGGTGAAATGAAACTCGCGGTTGCCCACCGTCATCGCGGTGTAGCCCAGGTCGGACATCAGGTCAAGGATGGGTTCACCGGCGGGGTTGAAGGTGACGTTGCCGGAGCCGACAGCGTCACCAGCGTCCAGCAGGATGCAGGCGCCCTTCGCGCGATGCTCCTCCACTATCTGCCTCAGGCGAGCTGCTCTCTCCTCCCGCAGGCGATTGTGCAAATCGTTGGTGTGCAGGATGACCAGCCTGCTCACGAGCTGCCGCTTGCCTCCCGTCGCCCCTGCAGGTAGGCATCGATTGCCTGCTCCCAGCGCCCCTGCGCCTTGAGGAGCCACTCGCACACCTCGCGCACCGCGCCGTTTCCGCCGGATGCACTGGTGGTGTGATGTGCCTGCGCTTTGATCTCAGCGACAGCGTTCGCCACCGCCACACGCACGCCCACTGCCTCAAACGCTGGCAGGTCGTTCAGGTCGTCGCCGACGTACAGCAGTTCGTCCTTGCTTGCCTGCCAGCCCTGCCGGAGTTTCTCGATGTGCGCCTTCTTATCGCGCACGCCCTGATAGCATTCGGCAACCCTCAGCTCGGCGGCACGCCGTGTCAGCGCCTCTGAGACCCGTCCCGACAGTATCACCACACGGATACCGGCATGACGCAGAAGCTCCATACCCAGCCCATCGGCGACGTGGAAGCGCTTGATCTCTCGCCCCGTCGGGTCGTAATAGATGCCGCCGTCGGTGAGCACACCGTCCACGTCCAGTATCACCGTTGTCACCGCCTGCAGGCGTTCGGTCAGCTCATCCTGATCCAGCATGGCTACACAATCCCCGTTCGCAGCAGGTCCTTCAGCATGAGCATCCCGACCGGCTTGCGTTCATCGTCCAGCACGGGCATCTCGCCGATTTTGACGGGCAGGCTCTCGAACAGGTGCAGAGCCTCTATCGCCAGCGGGTTTCCCTGCACCACGAACGGCGTGCGGGTCATCAGGCGCTCGGCGGGGCGGTCGAGGTTTGCCACATCGTTCAGCAGGTGCCGACGGATGTCCCCGTCGGTGATGATGCCGGCGAGACTGCCGTCGTCGTTCACGATACAGGCTGCGCCCGCATTCGCCCGTGTAATCGCGAAAAGCACCTCACGCAGGGGACGGTCTCTCGGCACCATCGCCACGCTGTCGCCCGCGCGCATCACATCGTGCACCCGCAACAGCAGTCTCCTGCCGAGAGTACCCGCTGGGTGGAACACGGCGAAGTCTTCGGGGGTAAAGCGCCTTTCCTGCATCACGCTTATCGCCAGCGCATCACCCATCGCCAGCATTGCAGTGGTGCTGGCAGTTGGCGCCAGGTTGTACGGACACGCCTCCCGGTCCACCGAGACGTCGAGAACCACATCCGCCGCCTGCGCCAGCGTCGACTCGGTACGCCCCACCATCGCGATGAGCTTCACGCCGATGCGCTTCAGCGCGGGCAGTATCGCCAGCAGCTCGTCTGTCTCGCCGCTGGTGGACAGGGCAAGCACCACATCATCACCCGTCACCATGCCCAGGTCGCCGTGAACGCCCTCTGCGGGATGCAGGAAGAAGCCGGGGGTGCCTGTACTGGCGAAGGTCGCAGCCACTTTGCGGGCAATCGCACCCGATTTGCCCATACCGGTGGTCACCACCCTGCCCTTGCAGGACAGTATCATCTGCACCGCCTTCACGAAACGCTCGTCAAGGCGGTCTATCAGGCGCAGAACGCTTTGCGCCTCGATCTGAAGAACCTCTTGGGCTGTTTCTATCATCTCACCGCTTATTATATCAGGTAGCGATAGACAACGACTACCACACGCAGCCTCCCGGCTGCTGTTGGCGTGCGCCGAACTCTGTCCAATTACAGCAAGGGTTTGCTGGACTGCCAGCGAACTCGGATAGGGGGTGATTGACATGCAGTCAATCGTTGAGCAACTGCTTGCGCGACGAGTGGTAGGTATCCTGCGACTTCCGCAGTCCGACATGGCGTTACGGGCGCTGGAGGTCGCCATCGAGCACGGCTTGCGCGCCGTGGAGGTGACCATGACCACGCCCAACGCGCTGGAAGTACTGCGCGAGGCACGGCGCCGGTGGGATGGTCATGCACTGGTGGGCGCGGGCACAATAATGGATGCGGTGACAGCGCAGGAGGTCATCGATGCCGGAGCGCAGTTTGTGGTCTCGCCTGTGCTGGACGAGGGTATGGTGGAGACCGCCCTGAGTCGTCAGGTACTGCCGGTTCCAGGTGTGTTTAGCCCCACCGAAATCTACAGGGCATGGAGCATGGGAGCGCCTGTGGTGAAGGTGTTTCCCGCGGTGACGCTGGGCGCCGCCTTCTTCCGCGAGGTGAAAGCGCCTCTACCCCAGATACCGCTGATGGCAGTCGGTGGGTTGAACGCGCACAATGCCGCGGAGTACCTGCACGCGGGCGCGGACATGGTGGGTGTGGGCGGTGCACTGTTTCCCAAAACGGCGATACTGGCAGGCGAGTTCGAAGGGGTGGCGCAAACTGCCGAAGCACTGGCAACGCTGGCGCACCTGCACATCGAGCGCTCCTGATACACAATGCCTCAGACACGCGCTATAATAGTGCTGAGGTGAGGCAAATGGCAATCTCTCAAGCAACGGGAGCGGTGCGCTATCCTGAATCGGACGGTAAGCCGATGGCAGAAACTCCTGAACATCTCGAGGCGATGCTGTATCTGATCTCCGCGCTTCAGGCGTACTTCGCCCAGCGCGCAGACGTGTACGTGGCGGGCAATCAGTTCATGTACTGGATCGAGGGCAATCCCACCCAGCGTGTGGCGCCGGACGTGTATGTGGCTTACGGAGTGCCGAGGCGTCCTTACCACCCTACCTGGAAGGTGTGGGAGATGGGCAAGGCGCCGGATGTGATCTTCGAGTTGACCTCGCGCTCGACCGCTGCGGAAGACCTCGGCAGAAAGTATCGGTTGTACCAGCGGCTGGGTGTGAAGGAGTACGTCCTGATCGATGTCACGCGCGAGTATCTGATCGTGCCTATCATCCTGCACCGCCTACAGGGACGAGAATACGTGCAGGTGACCAGCGAACGCCCGAACGACCGCGAATGGCGCGTGCTCAGTGAGGTGCTGGGGCTGGCTGTGGTGGTTCGCGCACAGGACGATGGTTATCTCGTGCGACTGTACGACCCGCAATCCGGCGAGTACTTGCCAACGCCGACGGAAGCTTTACAGCACAAGCAGGAAGCGCTTACGCTGCTTGAGCAGGAGCGACTACGAGCGGAACGGGAAGCGCAATCGCGTGCAAAACTAGAGGCGCGCCTGCGTCAGCTGGAAGAGGAGTTGCGTCGGCTGAAAGAGAGTAGCGGAGACTGAACACAGCAGGCGTCGAGGAGACTGAAATGATGACCTATCGGGGAGTGGTGGTGGCGCGTAACGGCGCCGTAGCGACCTCACAACCGCTGGCGACCTCCGCGGGGTTGCACGTGCTGCAACAGGGTGGCAACTTCGTGGAGGCAGCGATCGCCGTCAGCTCGGTGTTGACCGTGGTGGAACCGTGGAACAGCCACCTTGGTGGAGATACCTTCGTGGTGCTGTACGATGCCCGAACGCGCCGGACACACGCCCTGAATGCCTCCGGACCGGCTCCCCGCGCGGCAACGCTTGAACGATTTCGGAACGGCATTCCGCTTCGCGGGATGGCGAGCGCTTCGGTGCCTGGCCTGGTGTCCGCGTGGGCACTCCTGCATGAACGCTACGCCACCCGTGAACTCGCCGAACTGCTTCAGCCAGCCATTCGCTACGCCCAGCAGGGATTTCCCGCAGGCTACCGCTACAGTCAGGTGTTCCACGCTCATGCCGACCTGCTGAAGCAGTTTCCCGTCACCTGGCGCGAACTGATGCCCGACGGCGAACTGCCCTACCCGGGAAAGATGATTACCCAGCCGCAGCTGGGATGGTCGCTGAGCCGAATTGCAGCGGCGGGACCGATGGACTTCTATCGTGGGGAAATCGCCGAGCGCATCGTGCGCCACTGTCAGCATCGCGGTGGGCTGTTCACCGAAGCCGACCTTGCCAACCCGCCTGCCGAGTGGCTGGAACCCCTGCGCGTCGACTACAGGGGCTACACGCTGTATGCCCAGCCGCCCGTCTCGCAGGGACACATCCTGGCGCAGATGATGAACCTGCTGGAAGGTTATAGCCTGCGTGCGATGGGTGCGCTCAGCGCGGATGTCATCCACCTGCAGGTGGAGGCGAAAAAGCTGGCGTTTGCCGACCGCATGGCGTATCTTGGCGACCCGCGCTTTGTCTCCGTGCCGATGGACGCCCTGCTGAGCAAATCCTACGCCGAGCGGCGCCGACAGCAGGTCAACCTCCATCGCGCCGCCGAGCACGTTACCGCCGGCGAAGTCGAACACGACACCACCTACTTCTGCGTGGTGGACCGCTACGGCAATGCCATCTCGTTCATCCAGAGCATCTTCCACTCCTTCGGCTGCGCGGAGGTGGCGGAGGGAACCGGCATCCTGTTCAACAACCGCATGACCGGCTTCTCGCTGGACACGTCGAGCCCCAACGTCCTGCAGCCGGGCAAGCGCACCGCCCACACACTGAACGCCTGGCTGGTGACGAAGGCAGACGAGCTGGCTTTTGTCGGCGGGACGCCCGGCGGAGATGTGCAGGTGCAGAGCAACACACAGACTCTGTGCAACCTGCTCGACTTCGAGATGAACCCTCAGGAGGCAGTGGAGGCTCCGCGCTGGCAACACGATGTCGATGGGCTGAAGATTGAACGGCGTGTGCCTGCGGACACGGTACGTGCACTGGAGCACAAAGGGCACAGCGTGCAGCTGCTACCGGACCTTGGGCAGTCGGGGGCGGTGCAGGTGATAGCCGTACACCCGGACAGCAAGGCACTGCTGGCTGGGTCCGACCCGCGCTGTGACGGACACGCGGCTGGGTGGTAACCACAGTCAGAGGCTCACCCTCGTAATCCTTCCATCAGCAACACTGCCGGTTTTTCTCCCCGAAAAGTCACTATCCCGTACTTTGCGCAGTACGTACGGAATGGATTTTGCATTAAGGTAAGGGCGAGATTACATGATGAGGGAGGTGCCTTCGCATGAAAGCAAGGCTTCTTTGGTCTCTCGCTCTGGTGGGTGCGGTGGGCTGGTTGCTATTCAGCGGTTCACCGGCTCATGCTCTCACGTTCACGCTCACGCACAACGACTGGACGTATTCGGAAAACACGGCATCTGCTGGCATGGGGAACTTCGTGGACCCTAGGGGCGTGGACCACATGTTTCAGAACTGGTGGTGGTACCGCGTCGAGGGAGCTAACCAGGAAACGGTCGTGCCCGTCCCGCTGCGACTGGACTCGGGACCGCAGACCAACAGCGCCGTGTTGCAGGCGACAACGGGAGGATTGCGCATTCAGTTTACCTACACGCTGACTGGCGTGAACCCCAGCCTGGCGAAAGTGCTGATCGACTGGGAAGTGCAGAATCTGCTCCCCAGTCTTCGAACAGTCAACCTCTTCGCCTACTCGGACTTCAACCTGAACGGCTCGAGTGCGGGCGACAGCGGCGTCCTGGCGAACCCGAACACCATCCGCTACACGAAGGACACCACTGCGGCAGACGTTACCGCCAGTACCGATGGGCTTCTCGGTTACGACGTTGGTGCATTCTCAACTCTGCGAGACCTCTTAGACGACGGCTCGGTATACAACGTCTCGAACAGCGGTTTGCCCTTCGGTCCCGCCGATATGACCAGCGTGTTTCAGTGGCGGAAAACGCTTGCCCAGAACGAGTCCATGCGCGGTACGCTGGAAAAGGTAGTGAACCTGAGCTATAGCCCGCCGCCTTCGGGTCCGGTCATTCCGGAGCCGGGCACGTGGGCGCTGATGCTCAGCGGTTTGGCGCCGGTGGCTCTGCGCCTGCGACGAAAGGCTTAACTGCTGCCTTTCCTTCCCTCCGGGAATCCCTCTCCGCGGCAGGAGGGGGATTTTCCTTTTCAGAGGGGTCGCAACGACATCGCCCCTCTCCTGCACGAGAGGGGCACACGGGTTCAACCGCTCACATGCAAATCAAAGTGGATGGGATCGTGTGCGGTAAGGTGGCGCTGAATCTCCTGCACGCGCGCCCGATACACCCGCTCCGAGCCCTCTGCCACACGCAGCTGCAGTATCGCTTTGCGCCTGCCTCCCTGCTGTATGATACGATCCATCACCTCGCGCACCGGCACCAGCAGTTGCAGGGAACCGATGCCGTTGCCGTAAAGATTCGCCGTGGCATAACCTTTGCGTCGCCATTCTTTACGCTGTCCCTTGGTCAAGCCGTGATGCATCATCGCCTGAATCGCCATGCACATCACCTCCTTGCCAGAGTATGCTACACCGCACGACGCAGACGCAGTGCGTTCGTCACCACCGACACGGAGCTGAGGCTCATCGCCAGCGCGGCGAGCATCGGGCTGAGGTAGCCCATCGCCGCCAGAGGGATACCCAGTACATTATATACAAAGGCGAAAAACAGGTTCTGGCGAACCGTTCGCACGGTAGCACGTGACAGGTTCAGCGCCGTGAGCACTCCTCGCAGGTCGCTTCCCAGCAGGGCGATATCCGCGCTCTCCAGAGCCACGTCGGTGCCGCCGCCCATCGCAATGCCCGCGTCCGCCTGCGCCAGAGCCGGCGCGTCGTTGATGCCGTCACCCACAAAAGCCACCCGTCGCCCCTGTGACTGCAGGCGCGCTACCGCCTCTGCCTTTCCCTGTGGCGATACCTCCGCCAAAACCCTTTCTGCGGGAATGCCCGCCTCTCTGCCGACCGCCTCTGCCACCGCTCGCGCATCGCCCGTGACCATCCAGACCTCCAGCCCTATCGCCTGCAGCTGAGCCACCGCCTCTCGAGCCGCAGGATGGAGCACATCACGCAGTGCCAACACACCTCCCGCCTCGCTGTTCAGCCCAGCCAGCACGGTGGTACAGCCCTCTGATTGCAGACGGAGTGTCAGCTCCTGCACCCGCCTATCAGAGGAGACCCCATGCGCCTCCAGCAAGCGCGCCGAACCCACTACCACGTGTGTGCCGTCCACCTCTGCCAGCACGCCGCCTCCCGCCACTGCCCGGAACGACTGGGGCGCCTTGCAGCACAGACCCATATCGCGTGCGTATTGCACAATCGCCTGACCAAAGGGGTGCGTAGAACCGAGCTCGGCAGACGCCACCACGCGCAGCAGGTCTGCCTCCGACATGCCGTTCAATACATGCACACTCTGCACCGTCGGCTTGCCCACCGTCAGCGTACCCGTTTTGTCCAGAACCACCGTATCCACCTGCCTTGCGCGCTCCAGCGTCTCCGCATCTTTGACCAGCACGCCCAGCTCTGCACCTCTACCCGTGCCCACCAGCACCGCCGTCGGCGTCGCCAGGCCCAGCGCACACGGACAGGCGATGACCAGCACACCCACCGCATGAATCATCGCCATGGTGAAGCCCGCGTCCAGCGCCACCAGCCACACGAGAAACGTGACCAGCGCAATCACCAGCACCACCGGCACAAAGACGCCCGCCACCTGGTCTGCCAGACGCTGAACGGGGGCTTTCGCCGACTGCGCCCGCTCCACCGCCCGCACAATCTGCGCCAGCGTGGTGTCCGAACCCACCCGCAGAGCACGTATCACCAGCACGCCATCCGTGTTGAGTGTGCCTGCCGATACGCTGTCTCCTTCCCCTTTCTCCACGGGCACACTTTCGCCGGTCAACATACTCTCGTCCACCGTCGCAGCGCCTTCCACCACCACACCGTCCACCGGCACCGCCTCCCCACTGCGCACACGCAACAGGTCGCCCACACGTACCGCCGAAACAGGCACTCGCTCCTCCTCGCCATCGCGCAGACGGGTTGCTTCCTGAGGAGCCAGACGCATCAGTCGCTCGATTGCCTGACGCGCGCGCCCTTTCGCCCTCGCCTCCAGATACCTGCCGAAGGTGATCAGCGTGATAATGACCGCTGCCGTCTCGTAGTACACCGCCCCACCCAGCCAGAAGGTTGCTGCCACGCTGTAAAGATACGCCGCGAGGGTGCCCAGCACAATGAGCGTCTCCATGACCGCACTGCGCGATCGCAGGGCGTGCCACGCCTTCACGTAGAACGGTGCACCGACAACGAACTGCACTGGCGTAGTCAGTGCCAGCAGGAGCAGTCTCATCAGCTCTGACGGGTGGTGGAAAATCATGCTGAGAACGAAGACGGGAAGGGTAAGAACCGCGCTTGCCAGCAGGCGACGGCTTGCAGAACGCAGCTCTGCCTGCGTTCGCTCCGACGGCATGGGCGATGGGCTTTCCGCTGAGACCGGCTGGGCGAGATACCCTGCTGTTTCCACCGCCTGTACCAGCCTCTGCACGGTGACAAGCTGAGCGTCGGCGTGAACGGTAGCGCTCTCGGTAGCGAGGTTCACCACCGCCTCCTGCACGCCCTCCACCCGCCTGAGCGCGCGCTCCACCCGCGCCACGCACGCGGCGCAGGTCATCCCCTCGATGCGCAGTCGTATCTCCTGCCCCTTTCCGGACATTCTCGCCGCCTTTACGAGTGTCTGTAGAACCTTCCTCCCCTATTATACCCGTCGCTGTTCGCAGGAATCGGTCACCTTTTCGCCAAAAGCTACACATCATCACAGCTACAGGAGGGAAACACGCATCGTGAGACGGTATGCTGTTTACATACTCCTCATTCCCCTTGCCCTGAGCATCGTCGCCGGTTGCGGACGAAGGGAAGCCACAGCCCCACCAGCGCAGAACGTGCTTCGCTACGCGCTGACGGCGGAACCCACCACCTTTGACCCCGCACTGGTGCGCGACGGCCCCACCATTGACCTGCTTTTTCAGGTGTTTGAGGGGCTGGTGCAGTGGGACGAGAACAACCGCCTCGTGCCAAATCTCGCTGAGAGATGGGAGGTGAGTGAGGACGGGCGCACCTACACGTTCTACCTGAAGCGCGGAGTGAAGTTCCACAACGGACGCGAGGTCACCGCGGAGGACTTCAAGTACTCCATCGAACGCTCCTGCGACCCCGAGCTCGCGTCGCCCGTTTCCGCCACCTACCTGAACGACATCGTGGGCGCGCTGGACAAGCTGAACCGCAAGGCAACCGAGGTCAAAGGCGTGCAGGTGGTGGATAGTCATACCCTGCGCATCACCATCGACCATCCGAAGGCGTACTTTCTCGCCAAGCTCACCTACCCCACCGCATACGTGGTGTGTCGGGAGGGGATCGAAGCGGACGGCGACATCGTGGGTAACCGCCGTCTGCGCATCAACGAGCGCTGTGCCATTGGTACGGGTCCGTTCAAGGTGACGCAGTACCAGCCCGGGTCGAAAGTGGTGCTGAGCGCCAACCGCGACTATCATGGCGGTGCCCCGAAGCTGGACGGCATCGAGCGCCCCATCGTTCTGGATGCCAGCACTCGACACGCCATGTACGAGCGTGGCGATCTGGATATAGTCGACGTGCAGAAGGGCGACCTCCTGCGCGACCAGCAGGACCCGGTACTGAGCAAGGAACTGCAGCAGTTCGACCGCGCCTCCGTCTTCTACCTGGGGCTGAACCAGAACGTCTTTCCGCCGTTCCGCGACCGCCGTGTTCGCCTCGCGCTGGCGTATGCTACCGACAAAGACGCCATCGTGAAAGTGGCGTTGATGGGCGTGCCGCAGAAGGCGAACGGGATCATTCCGCCCGGCGTTCTGGGACACGACCCCGGCTTCGAAGGCATCCCGTACGACCCCGAGAAGGCGCGACGGCTGCTGGCAGAGGCAGGATACCCCGATGGCAGGGGCTTCCCAACCCTCACACTCACCTTCCGCGAGAAGACGCCCGACCTGCGTCGCGCCGCCGAGATGATCAAAGAACAGTATCGCAAGGAGCTGGGCATCAACGTCGAGCTGCGCGAGATGGAATGGGGCGCCTTTCTGGACGCCCTCGACCGCAAGGAACTGCCCTTTATCCATTTGCGATGGGCGGCAGACTATCTGGACGCGCAGAACTTCCTCTCAGTGATGCTTCGCACGGGCGCACCAGAAAATGTGGTGGGCTACAGCAATCCGCGCTTCGATGCCCTGTGCGATCAGGCGGACCGCGAGCGTGACGAGCAGAAGCGCATCCAGCTGTATCGCGAAGCGGAGCGCATCGCCGTGCAGGAGGATGTGCCATGGATTACGCTTTACTTCCAGCGAGATGTGGAGCTGATCAAGCCGTACGTGAAGGGTATCCGCGACTCGCTGATGGGGCATCTGCCGCACGTGACCACCCGCATCGAGCGGTAAGCCGTGCCGGCGTTTGCAGACGGTCGCCGAACAGTGGTATAATGCTTCAGGATGCCTCACGGTTTGGCGACCTGCGCGCCCGTAGCTCAATGGATAGAGCATCAGACTTCGGATCTGAGGGTTGGGGGTTCGAGTCCCTCCGGGCGCGCCAGCTGCCCCTATCCTCCGAAACCCTGCCTCCGGGTGTGTGTCGTATGAGATGGTGGTGGCTCAACAAAGCCCGGAAGGAGATCAGGACAGAATGCGTTACGCTCTGGTGGCTGTGATCGCATTGATGCTGAGTGTCCTGCCAGCGCCCGCGCAGGAGACTTCGCGTGTGGAATCGCCCATACTTGAGGCGCTGGCGCGTGCGGACGTGTATGTGGCTCCGCAACTGGCAGGCACGGTGAATGAATCCCGTCTCCAGAGGATAGCGAACGACCTGAAGCCATTCACCGTCAAGTTTGTGGTGGTGCCTCTGCGCGACCGCCGTACGCGCGATGCGTGGGCGTCCGGACTGCGCCGGCAGCTGGACGTGCGTCAGGGAGCGGTCATCGTGATGGTGCCCCAGATGCCTGAAGTGCGAGGGGGCGTCTCAGCCAGCAGCGATGCCATTCCGCCAGCAGAGATTACCCGCATTGTGCAGGCGAACGCCGCCATCTTCACCACCGAGGGCTACACGCAGGGACTGGAGCAGCTGGCGCGTGCCCTGCGCAACCACTACGTGGGCGAACGACGCGGTGCGGCAATCAACCTGGGGCTGATCTTCGGTATCCCCACGCTTCTCGTGGCAGGAGGGGTCGGGTGGGTCATCCGCCGCCGTGCACAGGAGGTCGCACGCCTGAAGGTGCGCCTGCAGGAGATACGTGCGCAGGTGCTGGAGGGTATCGAGTATCTGGACGGCTACATCGACGTGCTTCCCGACGGCGAGGACGCCAGCCGCGCCCGAGATCTTCGCCAGCGCGCCGCCGAACTGCAAACGCAGGCGGTACAGTTGATAGAGCGCGCAAGACGACCGGAGGACCTCTGGCGTGCCGAGCACCTGCTGGAACGCGCACAGGCGAGCATCGAGAAGGCGAGAAAATACATCCTGCGTGCGGGTGGAGACACCAGCATCAACGTCGAGGAAGAACCCCAGGAACCCGTTGCCGAGGAGGCTACCGTGATGGTTCGTGACAACGACCGAACTTATGCCTGTTTCTTCTGCTCCAAGCCGCCGACCCTGAGCCAGTTGCAGCCGGTGGAGGTCACTGTGGGCGAGCAGACGCGCAGAGTGTGGGCGTGTGAAGAGTGCGCCGAGCAGATTGAGCGCGGACAGACCCCACCAATTCGAGTGATACGGGATGGCAACCGGGCGCGCCCGTGGTACGAGGACCCCAATTACGACCCCTACCGCGACTACGGCAG
Organism: uncultured bacterium; assembly: GCA_937132045.1. GTDB lineage: Bacteria > Armatimonadota > HRBIN16 > HRBIN16 > HRBIN16 > HRBIN16. The sequence goes on along the minus strand of CAKZNX010000402.1, from coordinate 5,927 downwards.
AGCCTATCCCGGCATGGATTGGGTGAGCCTGCTCCTGCTGGGCAGTATCCTGATGCCTCCGGCACCGGTCATCGCTCGGGAGCCGGAACCGGTGAACGTCGGGGGCGAAAACCCAGAGATGGACGCGGGCGGTACCGACTGGTTCGATCCCGAAACCGATATGCTGCCCCCATCCGAATACGACTCTGCTGGAGCCGACTGGTTCGACCCGGGTGTGGGCGCCGATTCGATGGAGGATGCAGGCGGCACCGATTTCTTCGATGTGCCATTTGACGGCTTCGACGGTGGCGACGTGGACACAGGCGGAGTAGACTTCGGCGACTTTGGAGGCTTCGACGCTGGCGGCGGGGACTTTTAGGCGTCACCAGTGAAAAGGGCAGCCGCGCACGGCTGCCCCATCACTTGCCGGAAGCAGTGCGTTACTGCCCCGATGTACCGGCTGCCGGTGCGCCTCCGGGCGCGCCAGCCCCACCACCAAACCACGATGGGCGCTCCGTCGGCAGCACGCTTTGCTTCTCCTTCTGCTGTTTGTTCCACTGAAGCCCGATCATCACCAGTGCCACCACGATGATTATTGCCGCGATGATGCCCATCATGGTGCGCTTGCCCTGATTGTCCATCGCCTGCCTCCTTGTTGGGGTTCAGGCAGGCGGCAGGTGCCGCCTGCCGTCGTGTACTAATCCAGGTCCCAGCCCTGTGCCGGGTCCCAGGTGTTGCCGCGGGCGTCGGTCACGTACCAGTGCGGGTCGAAGTTCGCACAGGGGTAACCTGCCGTTTCCCATACACGCAACTTCACGAACCGATGATTGCCCGCCATGATGTAGCGTGCGTGACCGTCCGCCAGCACCGCATTGAACGCCATGCGGGTGAACACCTGCGGGTTGTCGGTGCACGACCAGAACGGCACGCTCCTTTCCGCATGGATGGGGCTGTTTTCGTATGCCACAATGGTCTGCGCGACCCTTTCGATGCTGGAGAGCTTCACGCCACAGCGGGCACCGGTCGCCAATCCCAGTTTGAAGTCATACGATAGCCCCCGGAATCCTGCCACGGGCCACAGGTCGGGGCAGCCGTTGGCGGGCCATCCACCCCACTTCCAGAAGTTGTCGCTGTAGGACGGGCAAACGAAGATCTGCGCGTTTTTCACATAGGGCTGAACCAGCACAGCCCATCGCGTGAACGCCATCACGATGTCGCCGTTGCAGTCCGCCGTGTGAGCGCATTGGCTACTCCACGCAAAGTACTTCTCATCGTAGTCCTGCACGTACATGGCAATGCCGAGACCGATCTGCTTCATGTTACTGACGCAGTTGGTCTTGCGTGCCTGCTCACGGGCGCGCGCGAACACGGGGAACAGAATCGCTGCCAGGATCGCGATAATCGCGATGACAACGAGCAGCTCGATCAGGGTAAATGCACGGGTTTTCATCGTTATTCCTCCTGTTGTCCAGATCTGGTTTTGGGTAGAACCGATCCGAATGTGTACAGAACCTGTTCTGCAGAGATGTAATGAGCCATCGTTGTGATTACCTCGGGTGGCATCACCTCGCCTTCTATGCGTCGCTTCAGCCGCAGCGCGGCGCTTTGTCCCATCTCGTAGACCTGCTGAACCAGGCGGTGCACGGAGCGTGTCACCCGCGTCATCAGCGGTGGAGCATCGGCGAAGCTGAGCACCTCCAGGTCGTCCGGCACCAGAATGCCCATTCGGTCACAGGCTTCCAGCACCGCCACCATGTAGTAGTCGTGCAGGCAAAACACCGCCGTTACGGGTTGGCGCTGATGCATCAGGGTAAACAGGGCATCGTACACTGCCTGCGCCAGATAGTCCAGCCGAATGCTTTCATTCATAGGGAAGAATCTGACCAGCGATTGCACATCAGCCTGCCCCGCCTCCCGCATCGCCTGCAGGTAGGCTTCGTAACGCTCGCGGATGGAGGAGACGTGAAGAGCACCATCGCTGAGATAGGCGATGCGACGATGCCCACTCTCCAGAAGGTCGCGCAAGCCGATAAGGCTGGAATGATAGTTATCCGTCATCACCACATCGCACGGCACGTCTGCCGGCTGACGGTCCACACACACCAGCGCCCGTCCGCTCTCCACCAGACGCTGAAGCACGGCGGTATTCCTGGGGTCACAGGTGGGATAGCAGATAATCCCGTCTGCCTCGTGCTGCATCCGGCGCAGATACTGCGCTTCCCGATGCGCATCGTTGCGCGTCTCGCAGAGCATCAGGTTGTAATGGTCGGGCAGAGCGTTGCGGATACCGCGCAGGTACTCCAGCTGCGGATATTCGTGCGCATAGGGGAACACCGCAGCGATGAAAACGGACGTGGCAGGAGGCAGGTCTGCAACGAAAGTGCCCAGCTTGCGCTTGCGGACCACCAGCCCATGGCGCTGCAGCTCGAACATGGCGCGGTGGGCAGTCACACGGCAAACGCCGAACTCGCGCGCCAGGTCGGTCTCAGAGGGCAGCGGTGTGCCAGGAGTCAGTTCCCCGTTCTCGATGCGGGCGCGGATGGCATCCGCGATATGTTTCCATTTCACGGAAGACATGGCGCATTTGCCTAAGGTTAAAAAAGTTCAATCTTAAGGTATTTCCATTATACACCTTCGCGCCAAATTCGTCAACTCCCTGCGAGGGTGTGTGAAAATCCGTATTGAGCCAGGAATTGACGACCAGAAATGTGGCAAAAAGCCCTTTCAAACCCCTCTCCCGTCCTCTCCCCGAAGCGGGGAGAGGTGCAAGCTCTCCTCTCAGGCAAGGGGCAGATATTGCCTTTTTGGTGCGAATACTGGTACCATTGGTGCATCAAGCATTGGTGGCATTGCTCTCTGTTCCTTTCGGGAGGGGGACGGGCATGAGACTGGCTATCGTAATATCCGTAATCGTGGTCGCTGGTGCGACAGCGATCATCCGCCTGGCAACCTACAATCCCACAGACCACGAGCGAATGATAGACCTGAGCAGTTTCCACACCTGGGAGCCGACCACCGAGCAGATTCGGGCGCAGCTCAATCCCTCGCAATCCGTGCATCAGCAGAAAGAGCAGTATGGTCGCCTGTTTCGAAGCCGTTATCGCAGCAAGAACATGCCGGTAAACCTGCGTGTGGACAAAGAAGGGGTGTTCTATCTGGAGTGCGCCGCGACCATACCCACATGGGACAAGGCGCTGATTGCTCAGCAGGCGTGGCGTGAGATTCAGACGCTATTTGAAGTGAACCCCAGAGTGCTCATCTACGAGTCGTACATCGGCATCCCGTCGCGATGGGTCGGTATCGCTCGGCCGGACAGCAAGAAGCCCTCTGTACCCGAAGTGGTGTTCGATACCGGCTGGCACCTGCGACGCAAACCGCAGGCAAACGACTTCCTGCGAACCCTGCCACAGGGCAGTTAGACTATCGCCGATCATCCGCCAATGGAATAAAACGGGGCATCGGAGGCGATGCCCCGTGTGACTGACCTGCTGAGATTATCGTGGCGGAGGTGGATACATCGGCTGACCGCCGCGCTGGGCACCAGCCACATCACCTGGTACCACGCCGGATGGTGGCGCCGGGGAAGATGGCATTCCACCGCCCTGTAGAGCGGAAACGTCGCCGGGGCGTACACCGGCGGGAGGCACCGGTGCGCCAGGGACGCCGTAGTTCGGCACCTCCATCGGGCGACCGCCCACCCCCGGCGAGGGCACATACGGCTTCGGGCGCAGGAAATAGTAGCCCAGCCCGATCAACACGACGACGAGCACCGCAAATACCGCCACGACCACAGGGGTACTAACCTGTTTGTGCATGTTGTTCCTCCTAGGGCCAGGTGCCCTCGGTACCGCCGGGGCATGTGACATCAATTCCGGTGTGGTACGGCAGAATATCGTGCCAGTTACCGGAGAAGCGTGCTCCTTGGGTAGCGGTGCGATGCTCCCAGCACCGATGCCCTGGCAGGATGTGGAAGCGACGGTTGGCGGGATCACCCCTCACCGCCTTCACATGCCCATCAGCAAAGCAGACGTTGCTCATGCTGTTGTGCCTGTAGGCAAATTCGTTCGTGCCGTCGCCAACCGAACACCATTCCCAGGCACCGCCCTGCGTGTTGCAGTTATCTCGCTCGAAAACCATCACGGTCAGAGCGGGATACTGCGCTTTGGCAAGCGGAACCGAATACTGGCAACCCCAGATAGGATTGCCTCGCAGAGTATTCACGCACTCACTGGTGCCGCAGAACCAGCACCATCCGAGGTAGCCCGGCATGGTGTAAGATCGCCTCACACCACCGGCGCGCGTGGTCACTGCGGGCGAGTACATATCGCTGGGGCAGGTGAGAATGCGCAGGTTTCTGATATAAGGCTGAATGAGCCGGTCCCATGTCTGCGTATCATCCCAGCGCTGGCTACCACCCAATCCTACCAGCGGGGGACAGAACTGCTCATCGTAGTCCTGCTGATACATCAGCATGGCAGTGCCGATGTTCTTCATGTTGCTGACACAGCTGGACTGCCGTGCTTTCTCCCGTGCCTGTGCAAACACCGGGAACAGGATTGCCGCCAGGATCGCGATAATCGCGATCACAACGAGCAGCTCGATCAGTGTGAACGCCTTTCTGTGCATCCTAGCACCCTCCTTTTGTGATTTTTTCCTTACGTGTGAATGCAGAAAACGCTCTCATCACATCGGAACAACACGCCTGTTCTGCCAGCCATCACCTCCTTACCGCATGGTGGACTCTCGTATCACAAAACGCGGTCGCAATACCGCGCTCTGGACCGGCAGGTTTGGTTGCCCCATTCGCCACTTCAGAAACTCCCACGATAGCTGACACATCTCTTCTAAAGGCTGGACGATGGTGCTGAGTGGTATCTCCAGAAACTCAGTCTCCTCGATACCATCGCACCCAACAATCGCGGTGTCGTCGGGGATACGCACTCCCGCATCACGAAGCGCCTTGTATGCCCCAATAGCCATCTGGTCGTTGTGGCAGAATATGCCATCTGGAGCGGGATGCTGTTCCAGATACTCGCGCACAGCATCTCGCGCTGCCACGCGTGATTGATCAGGCGCGATAATCAGCTCCGGCTCAAGCCCAGCATCGTGAAGAACATGTCGGTAAGCCTCTCCGCGGCACTCACCCGGATGGTTGGAACTGGCATTCACCAGATAGGCGATTCGCCTGCAACCGATTTCCAGCAGATGAGTTATCGCCTGCGTCACACCTGCACGCAGGTCAATGCCGACATGATCCACCTCTGTCAGGTAGTAACAGCCGCAGGACACCAGAGGAATACTCTTCCCGGCAATGCCCGCGGTGAAGCTGCGTACCTGATGGATGCACTCGTGTGCCAGGATACCGTCTACCTGTCCACTATCAGAAGGCATGGCGGAGAGGTCGCTTGCCAGACTGTAAATGAGGCAGTCGTAACGGTCGCGACGCAAGACGCGCTCCGCCAGGTGAATGACCTGCGCGTGGAAGCTGCTATCCAGAGCATACATCCACAGCGCGACCATGCCGGTCTTGCCAGTGACAAGTGCCCGCGCTGCACGATGGGGACGGTAGTTCATTTCCCTGGCTGCCTCGAGTACGCGCTGCCGTGTCGCCTCCGAAATGAAGTCCGTACTCCGTCCGTTCAGCACACGGGAAACTGTGGATGGAGATATCCCCAGCGCCTTAGCTATCTGTTTCGCCGTTACCGCCATATCAGGGTATGCAATCGCTTGCATGCAAGCGTTTGTTATCGGAAGCGATTATACAGCTGCTCCGCAGATTTGTCAACAGGATGTGGGGGAGCGGTGAAAAATCTTCGAAAAGCGATGCACGTGCCACCTCTGGAGGGCGAACCTCCCGGTGAGCCGATAGGGGGGTGTATTCGCGGCTCGGCAGGGGTTCCTCGCCCTCCGAGATGTCGTGTCATTGCAAGACTGCCGCCAGGCAGGCG
>CAKZNX010000401.1 GCA_937132045.1 uncultured bacterium | reverse complement strand
GACACGCGCTGTTTTGGTGGAAAGCAGACCGCGTTCTCTTAAAGGTGCCTTAACATCTCCCGATTACCATAATCGCGAAACAACGACGAACGGAGATACGTTACGAAGCAATGATGCACGGAAGGATGTTGCTTTTTGCCTCGGTGGTGGGAGTGTGCGCTGCGGTGTGCGTAGCGCTTGCGCCCGCCGTTCACCACTGGAAGCCGATTACACAAACCGCGTCGGTAGCAGGCGACGCCGACGACCCAGCCATCTGGCTGAATCGGCGCGACCCCATGCAGAGTCTCATCGTGGGAACGGATAAGCGCAACGGCGCGCTGTATGTGTTTTCGCTGGACGGGCGCATCGTGCAGACAGTAGAGGGGCTGAAGCGCCCCAACAACGTAGACATCGAGTACGGATTACGCCTCGGCTCACGTCGGGTGGATGTGGTGGTGGCAACCGAGCGCGAGGCACAACGATTGCGCATCTGGGCAATCGAAGACGGACGCCTGCGAGAGATTGGGCACCCAGAGCGCACACGCGTCTTTGAAGGCGAGGAGGGAGATCGTACGCTGCCGATGGGCATCGCGCTCTACCGCCGACCGCGTGACGGTGCCATATGGGCCATCGTCTCACGCAAGGCAGGACCGACCGAGGGCTACCTGTGGCAGTATCGGCTTCGAGCAGAGGCGGATGGCAAGGTGTCTGTGCAGAAAGTGCGCGAGTTTGGTCGCTTCAGCGGCGATGGCGAGATCGAGGCAGTAGCCGTAGATGACGAGCTGGGTTATGTCTTCTATGCCGACGAGAAGTATGGCATCCGCAAGTACCACGCCGACCCCGACCATCCGGACGCCAATCGGGAGCTGGCGGTTTTCGGAACCGCCGGGTTCGAGGGCGATCGCGAAGGCATCGCCATCTACCGCACCGGCTCTCGCAGCGGCTACATCGTGTGTGTGGATCAGCGAGAGAACGATAGTATCGTGTACCTTTATCCGCGCGAGGGCACGGCGGGCGCACCACACCGGCACGAACCCGCGCTGGCGATGATTCACTCTTCTGCCGACGAGACTGATGGGCTGGAAGTGACATCTCGACCGCTGGGCACGCGATTTCCGCACGGCTTGCTGGTGATGATGAACAGTAAAGAGCGCAACTTCCTTCTGTATCGCTGGCAGAATCTTCAGACGACAGGCGAAACTTTCACGGGGCGACGGGCGTCTAATCAATTGAAATAGCATTTGTTACCGTTCTCGTTCACATACCTGCGTCGGCAGCACCGAACCCAGGAGGGAAGGAGGTGGCAGATATGCCAGTGGAGGATATCGCCTTGCGCCGGCAGCTGATGCACGAGGTCGCCAAGCGCCCTATCGATTACTCATTGCTGGATCTTCACGTGGTGCACGGCGTGGTTTATCTGCGCGGCACAGTGCGAAAACTGCGCGGCTATGATGCAGACCCGGAGCAGGAGATACAGACCCTCTGCCGCATCTTCCGGCAGAAGCAGGGTATCCGCCAGGTGGTGAACGAAGTCACCATCCGGCACTAGCTACCGGACACCAGAGCGCGCAGAAGCCGGGGATCAACCTGATCGGCGGCTAAGGATGGGGTATTGGTTTGTCCCGGAAGGTCAGGAAGCCGAACCGATGTGGGCGGTGGTACGCCACAGTTTCCCCAAGCACCGGTGACCAGCAGGTGTACTCTGGCTCTGCTCCACTCAGCTCGATGCGATAGTGGTTGACCCTCCACACGTCCCCGTCCTGTGGAGGCAGCCGCGGGGCATCCCGAAACACGGCAAAGGGGATGGACACCTCACACTGCCAGCCGGGCACTTCTGCCCCATCGATGACCGTCTTGCCCGTCTTCACTGCCCATTTCATGCCCTTGGCATCCCACTCGATGAACATGTGGAACTTGCCTTCTTCCATGTACACCACCACGAGGTCGACGCAAGCTCCCAGCGCGTTCCACTCGAATTCGCAATAGTCTCGCAGGTCCTGTCCCCCATCGGCAAAGAACTCCACCACCTCCTCAAGCCAGAGGGGATCGTCCCGCTTGCGCATCTTCGACCGGAAGTTGTCGTCCTCCACCCAGTAGGCGATGTAGAGGTTCTTGCTATCCCATGCCATCTTCACCCGCGTCTCGCGCTCGGGAGTAGAACCATCCTTCCAGATTACCAGACGCATGGCAGGTGCGTGCTTCCAGGTGGCTTCGTTCAGCACGCCGTCGATTCGAACACGGTCAATCGTGCGAAAGCATTCGTAGTGTGGCAGAGGATATGTTTCCTGAACCTGATGCATTCTAAACCTCCGTTGCCCACAGCGTGGTTTGGACTATCCTACACCAGCAAGGAACTGACGTCAAGCCAGTGTGTATTCTACATGCAATCAAAATACGGTATAATGAAGGCATGAGACGCTTTCGTTTCAAACCGGAACCGACGGGTGTACGCACAGAGCTGGGCGACCTCGAGCGCGCCGTAATGGAAGCGCTGTGGCACGCTGGCACCTGCACCGTCTCGGAAGTGCACCGGCAGGTTTCGCAGGTGCATGAGGTCGCGCTGACCACGGTTGCCACCACACTGGAGCGTCTGAGGCGAAAAGGGCTGGTGGAGCGCAGCGGTGAACGACGCAGTTACCGGTTTCGTGCTGCGCTCAGTCGCGAACAGCTCGAGCGTCGTATCGTCGGCGAGGCGCTGGCGCATCTGGCAGAGCGGTTCCCGGAGGCGCTTGCTGTTTACTTCCACCGTGCACCCGAGCAGGTGTCCCCTGAGGTTCTGCAACGCTGGGCACAGGAAATCCGCCGCGCTGAGGAGGAACAGCCGCCATGAGCGACTGGCAACATACACTGGCAGGCTGGGTGGTAATCGGGCTGGTGTTTCTGGTATTCCAGCTGCTGACGGTGCCGCTCAGCGCACTGGTATGGCGTCTGCGCCATCGGCTATCCCTCGAACGCCTGAAAGGCACGTTGAATCTGATTATCCTTCTGCCCGCCATTTCGGCAGCACTGGTGGCGCTATCTCCCACGCGCGCGCTTTGTGCCCAGCGGGCGATGTGTTACCTGGGGTGGCTTCAACAGAACCTGAACGTTCAGTCGGAGCTGTTGCTGCGTGCGCTCGTTGTCCTGTTTGTGCCGGTAGCCCTGTGGTGGTTAAGCCATGCCGTACATCGTGCAGTGCTGGCACTGCGCACCATCCGGCGTCTGCGCGCTCATTCCCTTCCGCCCTCCGCCTCACTGAGCAAGGTTCTGCGCAAAGTGTTGCCCCCGGATTGGCGTTCGCGCTTCCGCGAGGTGCCGATGCCCTGTTCAGCAGACGGTGTGTATGCCGGTATTTGCTTCCTGTCGTGCGACACGGTGCAGAAGCTTTCTGAAGCGCAATTGCAGGCGGTGGTCGCGCACGAGACTCAGCATCTGCGGGCACGCGATGGATGGCTCACGCTGGTAGCAGGTATTCTGGCAGGCGGGTGGAGCGCTGTGCACCGGCGATGGACAAACGCCGCCGAGTTGCTGGCGGATAGACGCGCGATGCACATGGGCATCAAACGCACGGATTTAGCTCGTACCCTCCTGCAGAGGCAGGTGCAGGCTCAGGGGCTGGCGCTGGGCTTTGGAGCAGAGGGTACACTGCTGGAAGAACGATTACGGTATCTGCTGGCACAGGACGCGGATGCAGAGCGCTCGCATAGCGTGTGGACATGGTGGGTTGCCATAGCCGCCTGCGCGGGAGGACTGGTTCACACCCTCTGGCACATCGCGGACGCAACCACCTGTACCGTTCACTGCCTGTTTTTCCACTGAGGAGGTAGCCAGGATGGTCGTACGGTTGAACGCGCCGGATATCGCCTGCAAAAGCTGCGCCGCCGCTATCACCAACGCCCTTCAGGGGCTGGACGGGTTACAGCGCGTGAGCGTAGACATACCCACCAAAACGGTGGATGTGCAGTTCGATGAAGACCGATTGACGCTCGAGCAAATCCTTCAACGCCTCGACGAGGCAGGCTTCCCGGCGACGGTAGCGTCCTGACGGTCTCTGCGTGGCGAGCTGGTGATTTCGATATCGTCCAGATAGATGACGCTGGCTTCGTTCGCATCGCTGACAAAACCAATCCAGCTCAGCACCTCGAACTCTTCGTCCGCGGGAAGCCCGTCGTGCTGGCGCACCGTGCCGTCGGGCATGGTGACTTTCAGTCCCCAGGTAGCGCCTTTCGCTCTGCCGATTTGCGCCCACACCTCGACCACCACCCACTGGCTTGTGGGAATGGCGATTGGCTCGGCGCCTCGTGCCTGAAGCGAGCCACCGTCTATCCGGAAAGTGGGTCCGACGCGATACGGCTCCTTCCGCCAATCCCGCCACTCATGCCACAGGATAGCCCCCGGCTCCATACGAACGGCAAATCGGGCGCGAGTCACTCCGCCACTGTGGTTGAGCGGATAGGCGAAGTGCGGGTTGAAGGTATGGCGTAATCCGGGCCCGTCGGTCAGCTTCAGGCAACGGTTGCCGGTAAAAGCGAGTTCCTCCGTCACGGCGATGCTGTCGCCCTGTCCCTCCGTCGCCACCAGCGTCATCATGGGCGGCGCCCCCAGCGGTGTGTTCTCAAAGCCGTCCCTGACAGTGACAGGTGGTGGTTCCGGCGCGAACTGTACCGGCGGATGCCGACGGGACTGCGCCAGTTTCACCCAGCTGGCGTCGCCGGTTACTCCTGCCCTGCTGTAGTCGAACGGCTGGAAGCCGATGCGTCGCACTGGGGAGCCGGGGCGCAGTCGGAAATCGTATCGCTCCGCGTTGACAAACAGTGGGTCGGCAATGAGCGACCCCTCATCTTTGCCCAGCGCTTGCCATTGCTCCCACGACAGGTCTTCGAACCGAATAGGTTCACCATCCGCCCTGAAGTAGAGGTTCTGCCTTAGCATCACGTTGGCATCCTTCCATGCCCCGGTAAACAACCTGCCTTCCTTCCAGTAGACGATATTGCGCTCGAAGGTGAACGAGAGATGCGGCTCGACACGGGAGCGCTGCAGTTGCCCGTCCAAGCTGAAAGCGAGGATATTGTTGCGAATCAGGTTTTCACGCCCGTAGTGCTGGTGGTAGGTGCCGGTCTTCACGTTGTACACCAGATTGTTTTCCATCACAATGCCGGTGCTGCCTTCATCGTTGTAAAGCCCCCAGCCGCCGCGACCGTAGAGGTCATACGAGTACACGTCGTGGATCACGTTGTTGCTCACGGTGGTGCCGTGCGAGGTGCCCAGCGTGTACACACCGCCCATATCGCTGAGCACGCCCCAACCGAGGTGGTGGATACGGTTGAACTCGATTCGATTGCGCTGAGCACGGCTCTCTCCGTAGCCCCACGTCCAGCCCACCGATATCCCGGTGTAATAAAGGTCACCGATGTCGTTGTGGGTGATTTCGTTGTCACCGCTCTGCCCTATCCACACGCCCACTGCACCCATGTGGATGCGACCGCCCCTGTGTATGATGCAGTTGTGCACACGGATGCGGCTGGTCTCCTGACCCACAGGCGGACTACTGCCCTCGCCGATTCGAACGCCTCCGGCGCCCATGTCGCGCAGGTAACACCGCTCCACCCGACAATCGGTGCAAGCGCGCCGGAACCACACCGCATAGGTTCCGATGTGCGCAATCTGACAGTCGTACAGGGTGACGTGCCGTGCGCCGTCCGCCAACACCACCGCCGGGATGGTAAACGCTGCCTGCCAGTCGCCATGCCCCTGCGGCGGCAACAGATACTGTGCGTGGCGGAAGGTCAGCCCGTGGAAAGTCAAATGCTCTACCCATCTGCCCTCCTCCGGCTTTCCCTCGAGGCGTAGGAAGGCATCGGTAACAGGAGCATATACTTGCGCGGTGCGTATCTCCTCACCGGGCAGAGGCTTGTAATAGAGCGTGCCATCTCGCGCCAGAAACCACTCGCCCGGCTCATCCAGCGCCTGCCGGAAGTTCTCGATGTGATAGCGCTGGTTTGGTCCCCACATCAGGAAGTTCCAGGTGTGCCCGCCTGTGGTGACCACCGCGCCGGTATCTGCGTCCACCGAAGCCACGCGGTGACGCGAAATCTCCCACGAGTGGTACACCACAACCGTTACGTCGCGAAGCTCTGCTGGAGAGAGCGACAGCAGAGGGCGGATGTCGTCCTGCCTTGCCACAAAAGCGCGGTTGGCAAGGTTCGCTTTCTGACCGGTCAGCGGGTCGATGCCCTCCTCGATCCGGCTTTGCATGTAACAGTAGAAGCGGTTAGGAGTTCGGGCGCGGGTCGCACGCCTGCCGTTGACCCACAGCTGCTCGAAGTACCATTTTCCTTCGCCCACCTCCGACAGAGTCACCGTCCAGATGCCGTCCTGCCCTCTTCGAAAGCCCGTGATGCGTCTGCCTCCGTCGAACACCGGCTTCGCGCCGGGCATGGCACGGTAGGTAATAGGCGCGGCAGAGGTGCCGCTGTCCTCCGGTGTGAACAGCACCGGCTCGGTAAGCGGATAGGTACCGTCCGCGAACAATATCTCTACCGGTGCGTTCAGCCCACCACCTGCCTTCATTCGGCGCACTGCATCGCGAGCGCCCCTCAGCGTGGCAAGCGGGCCGTCGGCACGTGAAGGATCCGGACGCGCCAGCCTGCCCGACCAGGCGTCGTTACCCTGTGGGGAGACATACAGCCGCACAGGTGACTGAGCGTGCGCTCCCTCAGAACAAAGCAGAACCGCAATGAGCAAGCAGAACAGAACAGGCATCTTGTTTGTCCTCCGGTGCAATGGCATCCGCCTACCAGATGCGATTCCTTGCTGAGGGCAGGATCTCCTGCTCGCCCGACGACGGATGGGCACGCACAGGAGTCAGCCACGCCCGCCCCGAATAGATTGACGTATTTGCTTCAAACCGGCGCTCCAGTCGGTTTGGTATCCACTACAGTCACGGAGGTGTAACAGGTGTTGCGAAGTCTGACTCCCGTTCTGCTGTTCACCGCCGTTGCCGTCGGCACTGTGTGGGGGCAGTCGGCATCGGTCACGGTAGACCTTTCGGCAGCAGGCAAACCCATCAGTCCCGTTTTGTGGGGCATCTTCTTCGAGGAGATCAACCACGCGGGCGATGGCGGTATCTATGCGGAGCTGGTGCGCAATCGCTCGTTTGAGGAGCGGGACACCCCGGTAGGCTGGAGCCTGCTGGACGGTTCCGACCGGGTGCGCATGAGCGTGGATACCTCCCAGCCGCTGAACTCCGTCAACCAGCGAAGCCTGCGCGTGGAGGTGTCTGAAGGCTCTGGAACGGCACGCATCGCCAACGAGGGCTACTGGGGCATTGGTGTGCGCCGCGGCGAGCGATACCGTCTCTCTCTGTATGCCCGATCCGCCCCGGGATTTGCGGGAGAACTGGGCGTCAGCCTGGTAGCCAGCGACGGCAGTGTGCTTGCCCAGCAGACGCTGCGCGGTGTCTCGGAAGCATGGAAGAAGATGGAAACTACGCTGACCTCACGCGGCACCGACGCGAAGGCACGGCTGATTATCAGTGTCAATACACCGGGCACAGTGTGGCTGGATGTGATATCGCTGATGCCGGTGGAGACCTTCAAGCGCCGCCCGAACGGACTGCGGCGCGACCTGGCACAAATGCTTGCCGACCTGAAGCCGTCCTTCCTGCGCTTCCCCGGTGGGTGTTTCGTGGAGGGCGACCGCATGGTGAACGCCCTGCGATGGAGAGATACCGTCGGCGACATCGCGCAACGACCGCCACGCTGGTGCGTGTGGGGCTACCAGACCACGCAGGGACTCGGGCTGCACGAGTATCTGCAGATGTGCGAGGACCTGAACGCCGAGCCGATGCTGGTGGTGAACTGCGGCATGGCGTGCCAGTTCCGACGGGGCGATGTGGTGCCGATGGACAAACTCGATGAGTGGATCGAGGATGCCCTCTTCGCCATCGAGTACGCTATTGGCGACGTGAACACCCCAGCGGGAGCACTGCGTGCACGCAACGGGCGCGCGAAGCCTTTTCGCCTGCGCTATGTGGAGGTGGGCAACGAGAACTCGGGTCCAGAATATGAGGAACGATATGCCCGCTTCTACGACGCGATTAGAGCACGATATCCGCAGATACAGATTATCTCGAACGTGCCGGTGCGCAGTCGACCAGCGGACATTATCGACGAACACTATTACTCCAGCCCCGAGTGGTTCGTCTCGCAGGCGAACCGCTACGATACATACGACCGCAACGATGCGAAGATTTTCGTCGGTGAGTATGCAGTCACCGCTGGAGCAGGACAGGGCAACCTGCGTGCAGCCATCGCCGAAGCTGCCTTCATGACCGGCATGGAGCGCAACAGCGATGTGGTGGTTATGGCGGCTTACGCACCGCTGTTCGTCAACGTGAACGACCGCGCCTGGAACCCCGACCTCATCGGCTTCGACAGCCTGCGGGTGTACGGCACGCCGTCGTACTACGTGCAGAAGCTGTTCAGTCAGTATCGGGGCACACACGTTCTGCCCACGCAGGTGCAATCGCCACCGCTCAGATTTCGGGTGCAGTCGGGAAGCATTGGCGTCGGCACGTGGCAAACGCAATCGGAATACCGCAATATCCGCGTCACCGCGCCCGATGGCACCGTGCTGTACGAGTCCGAGTTCCCAGCAAAGGGAGTTGCTGGCTGGCGCGCCTTTCGGGGCAACTGGCGAGTGGAAGCCGATGCACTGCAACAGACCAGCGGCGAAGCTGACTGCCGGATGGTGCTGACCGGGCTGGATGCCACCGACTACACCCTCAGCCTGCAGGCGCGCAAGCTGGGCGGCGCGGAAGGCTTCCTGATTATGTTCCGCGTGCGCGACAACGGAAACTGGTACTGGTGGAACATCGGCGGCTGGGGCAATAGTCAGCACGGCATCGAGCGAGCCATCGGCGGAGGCAAGAGCGACGTCGGCAGAAGAGTAAGTGGTAGCGTGGAGGCAAACCGCTGGTACGACATCCGAATCGAGGTGCGCGGGTCACGCATCAGATGCTACCTCGATGACCTGCTCATCCACGACGTGCAGGACATCGCTGGTAACGCCGTGCACGCCGTCGCCAGCCGCAACGCCAGAACCGGTGAAATCATCCTGAAGGTGGTGAACGCGGGTGATGAGCCGGTGGACGCCGAGTTCGCGCTGGAAGGCAACCGGCGCGTGTTGCCGGAGGGCAGGATCGAGGTACTGACCAGCGCTAGCCCGGACGACGAGAACTCCCTTGATCAACCTACGCGGGTTGCGCCGGTGCATAGGCGCCTGACAGGCCTTTCCAACCGCTTCCGGCAGACCCTGCCCGCCCATTCGCTGAGCGTGTTCGTGCTGAAAGAGGCTCGGTAGCATCATCTTCGGCAGGGATAAGTCGAGTCCCCCTCCCCACGTCGGGGAGGGGGTTG
>CAKZNX010000400.1 GCA_937132045.1 uncultured bacterium | reverse complement strand
CGACGACGAGGTAACTCTGTTTGACTTTGGTACGCTGGTAGCTGCTTTCGGCAGTACACCGGGGGACCCCAGCTGGAACCCGAACACCGACCTGAATGGGGGCGAGGAGGTCACCCTTCTGGACTTCGGTATCCTCGTTCAGAACTTCGGCGCAACCGGAGACGAGTGGTGCCCCATAGGGTGGAGACGCGCTCTGCGCCTCCATCCCTCAGACGTTATCAGGGCCCGCACCATTTCCCATTCTTACGCCGTGTTGACTTCATACACCAGCGCTGTAAAATAGAGGAGTAAGCGCCCTGCAGACTGCAGGGGTGCGCCGCGAGGAGGTGGCTGTGTCCATGAGATTCCTGCGATATGTTGCTGTTTGCGCGCTCTGGGTGGCATTTGTCGGCTCGACATGGGCGCAGGTGCCGATTACTAACTTCCTGCCCGACATCGATGTGCTTTACATCGAGCGCACTCCGCGCCTCGCCTTCGACCCCGCCGATCTCAACTATACCAGCGGATTGCCTGCGCCGGGAGCGCCTGTGACTTACTTCGCGCACGTCAAGAACTGGGGCACCGAAACCGTCTCTGTTCGCTATGAGTGGTGGCTGGACGGTGGTCTGGCCGCGACAGGTGCAGTGGACATCGCGCCCGGACAAAAGGTGAAGGTGCCTTTTTACTGGTTCTGGGCCCCCGCCGACCACACGCTGGAGTTCCGCGCGGACCCTGCAAACACAATCGACGAAATCTCAAGGCTGAACAACTGCGTTAGCATCCGCACGAACGCCCTGCTGGTGGGCTTGTGGGTGGAGCAGAGCCTTTACAACCACTTTCATAACTATCAGTATCTGCTGAACGACGGCGCCAACAGCTTCGAGGACTGGGCACAACGCATGATTCGCCGCTGGAACGAGTGGCTTGCCAAAGCCATCTTTCCAACCTCGCCGAACGGCGCACTGGACCGGGTGGCGCTGGACAAGGTGGTGGTCGTGCCCGACGGTGCCCTGCCTCTGGCGGGAGGACTGCCTACCAACCATCCTGATGCACGCGACCGGACCGTCGACATGCAATGGGGCTACCCGTTCCACCCAGAGGATATCCAGCCCGACGGTTTCTACGGCTTTCGCTGGAACGGACCCTTTTTCATCGATTTCGGCAGTATCCACGAGATGAATCACGCGCGCTTTCACATTGACCTGTACGGGATGGACGTGCACCAATCCGCCGCACCTGGACAACCCCTGCCCATCCAGATTACAGACGACGCAGGCAATCTGGTGGCAGGCACTTCTCTTATGCCGTTCATCGCGTGGGAGGGCGTATACTACAACAAATGGCGCGACATAATGGGCGCCGGACCACCCTTCTACGATGCCTACAGCGCTGCCGCGTGGAACTGGAAGCACCACAAGCGCGGACGCGGCAACATGAACTCGCCACCCGATATCGGCGTGTTTCTCAACGACCTGCCCGACGCCAATCTTATCCAGTTTATCGACCAGAACGGGGTGCCCATCGCGGGCGCACAGGTGGATATCTTTCAGGCGAGCAGTTACCCCACATGGTATGGAAAGTTCTTCGATAACATCCCCGACATCAGCGCAGTCACCGACGAGAACGGCTATATCCGTCTTGGGCGCAACCCGTTCGCCAGCGCCATCATCAGGCACACCTACGGCATCTCCACCAGCGTGGTGATTATGCGACTGCGTTATCGGGGACAGACCTACTTCCTGTTTCAGGAGGTGACCGACTTCAACCTGCAACGCTGGGCAGCACCAGCAGGACAGCTGTTTAGTCACGGCTACTACGTGCGCCAGATCGACCTGCGTGACAACCCGGTAACCGTACCCCGCGACCGCTGGCGAGGCAACTATTTCAACGGCGACAACTTCCAGAACCTCGTGCGCTACCGAACGGACACCGCTATCAACTTCACGTGGACCGGCTCGCCCGCACCGGACGTGAACCCTGATAACTTCAGCGTCTACTGGCTGGGCAATATCCGCTTCACCGAAGGGTGGAAGCGGTTCACCATCACCTCGGACGGAGGTATTCAGCTGATTATCGACGACCGGCTGGTATTCGATGCTTGGGACAACATGCAACTGCAGACGTGGACACCCATCATCTACACCTCGCGCGATGCGCCGTTCGTGGTACCTGGACAGTCCTCTCCACAGGTCGAGTACCACCGCGTGCAGGTGCGCTACCGTCACCACACGGGAACCGCCCGCGTTCAGGTAAGCTGGGCGGACGAGCCGCCGCCCACCGAAGTGCCCCTGAACCACTGGCGAGCGGACTACTACACCACCCGCGACCTGCAGGGCTATCTGACCAGCCGACTGGAGACCGCCATCGATTACGCCTATGGCTACGGCTCACCCGATCCCGCTCTTCACGGAGACAACTTCAGCACACGCTGGACGGGCGACTGGTTCTTCGCACCGGGAACCTACCGCTTTACCGCCACCACCAGCGATGGCATGCGCGTCTGGATCGACGGGGTGCCGGTGTTCGACAGATGGTTCACGCAGAATGAAACCACCTACACCTTCGAGCGCACGCTGGAGGGCGGCGTTCATCGCGTCGTAGTGGAGTACTTCGAGGAGGGCGGCACGGCAACAGCTCGCTTCCACTGGCAACTGCTGAACCTGCTGTACGACGGCGAAGTGACGCTAGATGGATGGACTGCCTCACCGAAGAGCCTTGTCCTGCAGATGAGGGTAGGTACCACCAGTTTCAACGTGGTGCTGGACGAGCAGGGGCGCTTTCGCATCCCCACCACGATCGCTCCGGGAGTGTACGACGTGAGCCTGAAAGGCTCGCGCTGGCTGAGGAAGACTCTGCACAACGTGCGCCTCCCGCTGACCGCTCCACTGCGCTTCGAACTCACCAGCGGCGACATCGATGGAGATAACGAAGTGACACTGTTTGACTTTGGTACGCTGGTAGCTGCTTTCGGCAGTACACCGGGGGACCCCAGCTGGAATCCGAACGCCGACCTGGATGGAGACCAGGAGGTCACCCTTCTGGATTTCGGTATACTGGTTCGGAACTTTGGGAAGGTTGGCGACGATTAGCGCACCGTTCTAATGCCCATTGCAGGTGCTCGCGCACCATCGGGTCGGTTTCGCGGTGCACTTCTTGCTGCAGCACAGGGGCGAGGCTGGGGTCTCGGCTGTTGCCCATTGCAACTGCGACGTTGCGACGGATCCCGCGCCGTTTCGCCCGTTTGACCGCGCTGTTCTGGAAAGCGGTGCGAAACTCCTCCTCGCCCATTTGCAGGAGGTCTACC
The DNA here is from genome assembly GCA_937132045.1 of uncultured bacterium. Taxonomy (GTDB): domain Bacteria; phylum Armatimonadota; class HRBIN16; order HRBIN16; family HRBIN16; genus HRBIN16. Next base: position 825 of record CAKZNX010000400.1, on the reverse strand, counting down.
AGTCGGGTAGTCAGCGTCACCTCGCGCGGTGCGAAAGCCGGCTCGCTGGTGGGTGCAGAACGCAGGGGAGCGTGTGGTCGGGGCTGGTTGAACGGACACACCTCCTGACAGATGTCGCACCCGAAGACGCGGTTGCCCATCTGCACGCGCAGGTCTTCTGGCATGCAGCCTTTGAGCTCGATGGTGAGGTAACTGATACATCGGCGGGCGTCCAGCAAGTAAGGCGCGATGATGGCGCCCGTTGGGCAGGCTTCAATGCACTTCGTGCAGGTACCGCAGCCGCCAACAGCAGGTTGATCGTAGTCGAGCTCTACGTCCAACAGGATCTCCCCAATCAGAAAATAGGAACCCCGGTGGGTGTTGATGAGCATTGTATTCTTACCAAACCAGCCCAGCCCTGCTCGCCACGCCAGTTCGCGCTCCAGGACGGGACCGGCGTCCACATATATCTTCGCCTGACAGTCGGGGCGCAGCTGACGGATGAACTCCAGCAGGCTTCGCAGTTTCTGCGTCATCACCTCGTGGTAATCGTCGCCGAGAGCGTACCTGGCGAAGATACCGCGCGATGGTTCGTCGGTGGTGGGTAATACGTCAGGCGCGTAGTTCAGACCAACCACAACCGCACTCTTTGCACCGGGCAGAACCTGCTGCGGGTCGCATCGGGCATCAGCAGTGCGGTGCAGGTAGTGCATCTCGCCTGCGAAGCCCTGCTCCAGCCATCGGCGAAAGAACCGCGCATGAGCGGGGGCGAGCACCGGCGCAAAGCCCACGAGGTCAAAACCGAGGGAGTGCGCCTGCTGCTTGATAGATTGCGAAAATCTTGTC
>CAKZNX010000399.1 GCA_937132045.1 uncultured bacterium | reverse complement strand
GCAAGACGTGGGAGATTGCTTCGCCTGCCTGAAGGCAGGCTCGCAATGACACCTTACCCGTGTCATTGCGAGGAGCGCAGCGACGAAGCAATTCCCTCCGCATACCCCTGCCCCGTGTCATTGCGAGGAGCGCAGCGACGAAGCAATCCCCTTCGCGTCCCAACAGCCCCACGCCATCGGCTACAGCCCCACTCCGTTCACGATGACCAGCCTCTCCACCGTCATTTCGCGCACGGCGTAGTGCGGTCCCTCGCGCGTGTTGCCGCTGGCTTTCACGCCACCGTAGGGCATCTGGTCGGTGCGGAAGGTAGGCGCCTCGTTAATCAACACGCCGCCAAACTGCAGGCGTCTCGCTGTCTCGAAGGCGGTGTGGATGGAGGCGGTGAACACGCCTGCCTGCAAGCCGTATTCGGTGGCGTTGGCGAGCGTTATCGCCTCGTCAAAAGTGCGGAATCGGCTGATGCCCACCACCGGACCGAACACCTCCTTGCAGAACACCTTCATTTCGGGCGTCACATCTGCCAGCAGGGTGGGCTTCAGGATAGTGCCTTCCACCTCGCCACCGCACAGCAGTCGCGCCCCCGCCGCTACTGCCTCGTCGATCCACGCTTTCACGCGGTCACGGTCAGCCGTGGTGATGAGCGGTCCCACCTGCGTCTTCTCGTCCAGCGGGTCGCCCACCACCAGCGCCTGCACGCGCTCGGTCGACAGCTGCTCGAAGGCGTCGGCAACGGCTTCATGCACCAGCACCCTCTGCACCGAGATGCAGCTCTGTCCGGCGTGCGAGTAGCCGTGCGTTGCCACCGCCTGCGCCGCCGCCTGCAGGTCGGCGTCCTCGAAGACGAGAAGCGGGGAGGAGTTGCCCAGCTCCAGCAGCACCTTCTTGTGTACAGCCCGCGCGCGGATGGCTTGCCCTACCTCCACACTGCCGGTGAAGGAGATGAGCGGCACCTCGGGATGCTCCACCAGCGCATGACCCACTTCACTGCCCGAGCCGGGGATGACGTTCAGCCAGCCGCGCGGCAGGTCTGCCTCCAGAAAGAGCTCCGCCAGCAACAGCGCAGTGATGGGGGTGGTGCTCGCAGGTTTCAGCACCACCGCACAGCCTGCCGCCAGCGCAGGCGCCACCTTGTGGCACACGAGGTTCAGGGGAAAGTTGAACGGGGTGATGGCGCCCACCACGCCCACAGGCTCGCGAATGGTGAAGGCGAACTTGCCCGCACCGGCGGGGGATGCGCTCATGGGTATCATCTCGCCCGTTAGCGTGCGTGCCTCCACCGCGGCGAAGGTGAGCGTGGATACTGCGCGCGCTACCTCGATACGCGCCGTGCGGATGGGTTTGCCTGCTTCCAGCGCGATGGTTCGGGCGAAGTGTTCACGTCGCTGTTCCAGCAGCTGCGCCGCCCGGCTCAGTATCTCCGCACGCTGGTAGGCAGGCATTGGGTGGGTCATGGCTTGGTTGGCGCACTGCACCGCTTCCTGCAGGTGCTGAACGTCCCCTGCCGAGACCATGCCCACCAGCGCGCCGTCGTAGGGCGAGCGCACCTCCATCCACCGCTCCGTCTCGTGCCACCGACCGTCGATCCACAGCCCAAACCGTTGCATACGGGACGCACCTCCACGAACTTTCTTTGTGGCGTGAAGAGTTGGTTCCTGCATCGGTGCTGTCCGTATCCCGGGGGTGAGAATGTTTTAAAACTCCTCGCAGGTGCCGCCGTTATCTGCAGAAATGCTGCTGCAAACCATACCAAAACCCCTCTCCCTACCTCTCCCTATCTCTCCCCGCGGCGGGGAGAGGTACCGAACTCCGCCTTCCCGCATCGGGAAGGGGGTTGGGGGGATAGGTTAGGGCGTTTTCCAACACCCCCATTCGGGAGTGCACAAACGAACCGGCAAATGCGGTATAATTGTGGTTGTAGTTTAAGGGTTGCAGTGTTTGTCTCGATTTGCCGAAAATGACCGCTGAACCGCTAATCTGTTAGCTAAAGCGCGGTGAAAAGACATTCAACGACAATCTGAGAGGTGATATGTCGTGAGGACAGCGGGCGTTTCGACCAGCAGTCGTATCTTCGTCGTAGTTTTGGTGCGTCTGTTACTGTTGGACTCATCTTGCTATCGGCGTGTAAAACGTCTGAAATGCTCCGAGACCTCCGGCTGGGTGCTGCGGCAGAACAGCGGGACTGTTCAGCCCGGGTGGCTCATGCCACAGCCTCCCCGTATTGTGAGCCCTCATCTGGCGCAACAAGCCGCTCACGAGCAGGCGGCGGTCTCAGAGCCTGCAAACAGTGCGAGCAACCTCGCCCCGTGCCGGTCATTGGAGGGGGATTGTGACGCTGCCAGCTATCTCCACATGAT
>CAKZNX010000398.1 GCA_937132045.1 uncultured bacterium | reverse complement strand
GGGACGCGGCGGAGCATCATTCGCCTGAGACACTCGGCAAGCAGTCTCTCACGCACCACCAGTACGATTATCGGCAATTTTGTGCGCGTGCGATACTATTTCGGCAAAAGAGGACGCCGACAGGCTGGCGCCTCCAACCAGCGCGCCGTCGATATGAGGTTGTGCCAGCAGTTCGTGGGCGTTGTCGGGCTTCACCGAGCCGCCATACAGCACCCGCAGGGTCTTCGCTGATTCCTCCCCGCACATCTGCGCGGCGATGCGCCGTATCAGCGCACACACGCGGTTGGCTTCTGGTGCGTCACAAACCTCACCTGTGCCGATTGCCCACACAGGCTCGTAAGCGAACACCAGACATCCCACCTCTGCTGGGTCCAGTCCCTCCAGATCGCGCTGAACCTGCGCGGTAATTACGGCGTCGGTCTGCCCTGCCTGTCGCTCCGCCAGCGTCTCACCCACACACACAATAGGCGTCAGTCCGTGCAGCAGCGCCGCCTTCACCTTCAGGTTCACGGTGGCATCATTTTCCCCGAAGTGACGCAGAATCTCCTCGTTGAAGTCTGGCTCGGGAACGCCGAACCGTCCGCGCGTCTCCGAGTGACCGATAATCACATAACTCACGCCCAGCTCCGTCAGCATCGGCGGCGAAATCTGGCTGGTATAGGCGCCCTGGTCCTTCCAGAATACATCCTGCGCTCCGAGCTTGATCTCCATCCCGCGCAAAGCCTGATGCACCGCGTACAGCGCGGTGAATGGCGGACAGATGCAGACCTCGGCGTTCAGCGCGTCCAGATTGCGGTGCTTCAGCTCCTCCACCAGCGCCAGCGACCACGCCACCGTACCGTGCATCTTCCAGTTGCCCGCTATCAGTTGATCAGGCATGTCTCCTCTCCTGTCCCGTTGTAGTGTCTTAAAGCCGTCGCATGGTAGTATTCAACCTGCGTTTGGCGGTATCCTACACTCAGGGCGACACTGTCTGCTCCACCACGTAGCGATGTTTCAACAGCAGGCTCTCGCCGGGCGCCAGCGATCGGGGCAGCGAGAACAGCTCCAGATTGTAGAAGTACGGCGAGACATACAGGTAACACTGACGCACCTGCGACGGGTCAAACTCGTTCAGGATGCGAACGCCCAGAGCCGGCACCACCACTCCCCACGCTCCATTGGGCAGCTCGTTGCCCGCCAGGAACATCTCCCGCATACCGAGGGTTCGGGCTGATCCATCGGAGAGACGCACCCAGAGCTGGAGCTGGTCGCTCCCTGCCTGCAGGCTGAACTGCGGATGCGTTCTCAGCACCACATTCGGTATAGTCTGCGAGGAAGTGTTGGTGAGGCGTGTTTCGATATCGATTGCCGGTTGGTCGGCGGAGAGTGTGATCGTCCGCGTCAACGTCAAACCGCTTGGCAGTTGTGCGGTGAGCGTGGCACTGCGCCCGTCCGCCGAGAGCGTTGCGGTGTACACCTGCGACCAGCCGGGTGCCCCAAACTCGTTACCAGCGTACTCCTCATACCCGCCGAAGTTGAGGTAATGCTCAGCCCGGTGTCCGTTTTGCACGAGATGCCACTCCAGCGGTGCGCGCCAGAAGAGGTCTTTTTTCAGCCCCTTGTGATACAGCCGCCAGATTCTGCCTCCCAGATTGGGCACGAGGTCGGCGATGAAGTGCGGGCTTTCCCGTCGCACAACGTAGCGTCTCACCTCTTCATCGCTCATGGCACGGCGTTCGGCTTCGTAGGCGGCTTCGGGGCTGTCCATCAGCTGGCGTACATTCGGACTCTGCCACCAGGGACTGCGCGAAGGCTCGAAACCGGTGATGGCGGTCAGCGAATAGCGGAAGCGCGGCTCCACCATCCAGTCGCGACCGACCGCCCGAGTCAGCCTCAGCAGCTCCGCGATGCGCCGGTAGTCCTCCAAAGACGAGGACTGCCGCGTGAAGCCCTGCTCGCTCTCGTCGGGCACGATGTCCCTGCCGCGCTGCACATGAAGGAACAGGTCGGTGAAGAGCACGCCCCACTTCTCGCGCCAGATACGCCGCTTGAGCAGCTCACTATCCGCCAGCGACTCCGCGCGGGCAAACAGAGGATAAATCTGCCTGTCCAGCCACTCGCGCGTGAACATCTCGCGGAAGAAGCGCTGTCCCGGTCCGGCGTGGCAGTCCATCACGCCCTCGCTCTGCGAGCGCATCGCCGTCTGGTGCACGCGCTCAACGTAGTCGCGCATCGGGCGCCATGCCCTGCCATACCACGCCCGGCAAAACTCATCGACGAGTCGGTGCAGACTGGCATCGGGGTTCCACATGAGGCGTGGCATCACGTACGAGTAGAGATGCACCAGATGTCCGTCGGTCAATCCGCAGATGTACACCCCGCGGATACCGAGTTGCCTGTACGTCTTGAGGTTCTCGGCAAAGGCGTACAGCGCGGGGTAAGGGTAGCCCAAGTAGAAGTAGGTGGTGGGATACTCGAAGGTGATGATGCCCTGTCCGCCCAGGGGATGCAGTTCGATCCATTTCTGCAGGTCGGGCAGGACGTTCAGCTTCAGGTTGATCGGGTGCGCCCACGGTCGCGCCTGACACTCGCTGATGGCGCAGAAGATGATGAGATGGTTGGGCAGTGGGCGCTCTTTGACCGGCGGTTTGCGCGTGGACCAGTAAGCCAGCGTCGTGACATACTTGCCGGGAAACCGCTTTGCCACCTCTTGCGCTACCTGATTGTTGAACCAGATGACCGCGTCGGTGAGACTGCCATGCTCCTGATACCACGCCTTACAGCGTTCACACTGGCAGAACTGCCCGGTATCGCCGTAGTGCACGGGGTAGTAGACGGGATCGGGGTCGCTCTCGACCCACTTCAGCACCGCATCGGTCATCGCTTTCTGCAAACCGGGGTTGGACAGGCAATACTGCTGCAGATACTTTTCGGTGACTCGCCTCTGCCCACCGATTTCGGCAAGATACTCCGCGGGCAGGTTCTCTGCAGGCAACAGGAACCCCATCGTGTGGTGCCAGAAGCCTCCGGGCGGGATGCCCATCATCTTGGGCAGGTTCACCTCGCCGACCTTCGCCTCCCACTCGCCGGGGGAGAGCCCAGCAGTCACCGGCACAATCCTGCCCCACATGGCACGCCACTCAAAGGCGGGGTTGTCCACCACGTTCAGCGGGGCACGTATCTCCAGCGTGCGTCTCTGCGGAATCACCTCCATCTCGCTGGAGTAGAACCGACAGCCCAGTCGCTCCAGCAGACGATACACTGCGTAGGCAGTGCCACGATAACCGCCTCCTGCCGCCAGCAGGTTGCCGCCTCGCACGCGCAGGATGAAGCCGTCGGCACCCAGCGGCTCATATTCGGAATCGGTGTATAGCCCACGCTCGCGGGCGACTTCGCCGCTGCCGACATAAATGACCCCCTGCCGAGGCAAGCCAGCGCCGTCGCCTTCCTCGACGGGTATCTCCTCGTCGCTCATCTCGCGAAAGACGCGCTGAAGCTCTCGCGCTGCCGCCTTCTCCACCGCCGGAGCCTGCGCCTGCACAAAAATCCGCTGAACATTCATGCGTTTGCCTCCCTCCATCAATACCACCCTGCCCGCGGTCTGACCCGGCGAAGAAGCACCGCCAGCGAGACGCGCCTGCAGACGCACCGCGCAGGTTACCTCTCCACCCACCGCCGACCACTGATACAGAAGCCAGTAGACCCTCTCCGGCGGTGGAAAGTCCCGCGACCGCATATCGAAGAAACTCGGGGCGACCTCCCCCATGTTCTCCACCGTCAACTCGATCCGACGCCCTGCCAGCGTCAAACCGCGCACCGACGATGCCACCTGCAAAGTGCCCGCGGCGGACGTCTGGGGTTTGTCTAACGGCAACGCCTGTGGGCGGGACTGCCCGAACAGGGTCTCCAGCCGATAGCTGCCGCCCGCAAACTGATCCGGAGGAAACATCGCCAGCGCCAGCTCCACTGGACTGGCTTCAATCGGTCTCTGCAGCCGCAGGGTAAACCAGACCTGCACGCCGTCATCCGCCACCGTCACCCGATAGGTGAAAGTGCCCTCCACTTCCGGGATGCGTGCGGTGACCGTGATGCCACTGCCTTCCCGTTCAACCGGCAGGCTGGTGAAATCCGCGGCGGAGTAGTAGGCTCCCGAGTAACCCGGCTTGAAGAGGGTGAAACGACTGCCGCTCACCACAGGGATACCGCGGTAGCGAACCTGCAAGCCGGTAGATGTCAGCATCGCCTCGTAATCGCCGCGGCGGACGACCTGTTGACCAGCCACCTGCCCCGTGATGAGGGCAACAAACCACACCACCAACAGCACCACTCGATACATGACCACTACCCTCCATGCTGCTTTCAAACAAGTGGATTCGAGCACTCGTGCTTGCTACCCTTCCCGCGGTGGGTCACAGGATTTTTACCAGATTTTTTCGCGCGACCCATTGAAAAACCTTGACAATGTCACATGACAGTGTTATAAGAGGGATGTGAGTATGATGAACGCGCCGTGGACCATAGAAGAGCTGGTGGAACGGGCGAATCGGGTGCTGGAGCAGGACCCGACCCTTCCGCCTAACCGCAGGGTGAGTGAGCGGCTGAGTCCGCGCATCGTGCGCCTGTACACGACGCTGGGTCTGTTGAGCCGTCCCGTCCTGCGCGGACGCACCGGGTTTTACGGTCCGGAGCACCTGATGCAGCTGATTGCGGTCAAGCGGTTGCAGAGCGAGGGCTACTCGCTGGTGGAGATACAGAACCTTCTGCTCGGCGCCGAACTAGGCGACATTTCGCGCATCGCCCGGGTGCCGGAAGAGATGCTGAGTGGCAACGGACAGGAGGTTGCAGCGAGGCATTGCTCGCGACGGCGCACACGATTCTGGCAGGCAAGCCCCGTGGCTGAAGATAGCGCACTGGCGGTACTACCGCCAGAACCCACGAAGGTGACGTCCACCGCGACGTGGACAGTCATCCCGCTCGATGAAGCAGTGCAACTGCTGATAACGACAGGTGTCGATATCGATGCGGACACTATGCGGGAACTTGCCGAAGCTGCCGCGCCACTTCGCCGGGTTGTGGCGAAGATACTTCGCACATCTCGACGTGACGATACACGATAAGGAGGTAAGCAAGGTGAACGATCCCGTTTCCATCCCGGTGAGGGTGCTGGAAAGCGTGCCGCTGAAGCGTGAGACGGTTACCGAAGCGGGCTTCGGCGCGTTGCACACTCCTAACGGCAACCTGCCGCTGAAAGCGGTGAATGTGTACACGCGCATCACTGGTCTGTACGCTCACACCACGCTGGAACAGACCTTCAAGAACACGCTGAGTACTGCATTGGAAGCCACCTACATCTTCCCTCTGCCGCCTCGCGCCGCAGTGACCGGCTTTAAAATGTGCGTGGGCGAGCGCGTGGTGGAAGCCGTGCTGGAGGAGCGCGAGAGGGCGCGCGAGCTATACGAAGATGCCATCCTCCGCGGACATCGCGCTGGCATCACGGAAGAAGAACGGCAGAACGTGTTTACCCTTCGCGTGGGCAACCTGATGCCCGGCGAGGAGGCTCGGGTCACCTTCAGCCTCGTCTGCCCGCTGGATCTGGATGCCGGCGAGGTGACCTACCGCTTCCCGCTGGTAGTGGCGCCACGCTATATTCCGGGGTTCCCACTGCCAGACGAACCTGTTGGCGACGGCGTCGTGCCGGATACCGACCAGGTACCGGATGCCTCGCGCATCACGCCACCCGTGTTGCTGCCTGGTTTCCCCAACCCGGTGCGGCTGGAGATACAGGTGGAGATAGAGAACGCGGGCGTCACGATTTCCGA
>CAKZNX010000397.1 GCA_937132045.1 uncultured bacterium | reverse complement strand
GTTTCGTGAAGAGGTTATCCACGAGTTTGAAAACACAATCTGGAGCAGACCTGCGGGATCTGCTCCAGCGAGACGGAGGCCGTCCAGACTGCGCGGCGACGACACTACCTGCTCTTCTGGGGGCGAGTTCCACCACCGGTTGAGGTGGCACCTGCGGCTGTCGGGCGTCTGCTGTCCGGGAGTTCGCGCATCTTCTGCCTCGCCTGCGTGGTAAGCGGTCCTTTCGGAGCGGCGAAAATGGACTCCAGATACCAGCGGCGTGCTTCGTCGTAGGCTTTCTGCTGTTCGCAGAGCGCCGCTATTTCAAAAGCCACCTGCGCCTTCTCCTGTCCAGCCGGAGCAACGCGGTAAGCTTTCTCCAGCAGAGCGCGGGCTTTTGAAGCATTGCCCTGTTTCCTGGCAGTACCCGCCTGCTCGACCAGCGCTTTCCACTCAGGTAGTTTGGTCTTCACAGCCGACTGGCTCTGCTTCGCTTTAGGCGGTGTTGCTTTGGCGCTGGATGTTTGGGCAGTGCCACCCGACACCAGCAGCAAAACCAGCCCGACAGCACACGGTAAGTAAAGGGCTTTCATGGTCGCTCTCCGCCCTCAGTACTCGGTTGGCGCACCAGTCTGTCCCTGAATCGCTCCACTCGGAGTCTGGATCGGTGCGGTAGTCTGCGGGGCTCCGGGAGGCGGTGCTGGGGGAGCGGGGTTGCGGTTCATCATATACCAGCCAATCGCCACAATCACCACCACCACGACCACGATGACAGCAATCGCGGTCGGGAGGGGTATCTCCTTCGATTTGCCCATCCTGTCCTCCTCCTTGTGTAAGGTTGCCCCCCACGGGGCATCGTGGGGGGCAACAGCATTGCGCTACGGACGCAGGCTGAAGTCGTAGTCGGGCCGGAACAGCCACAGATGGCAGCCGTCCGTCCAGGCATAGTACGGGAAGCCGTTGCTGTCATAGTGCGTGTACGGGTCGGTCGACCAATCAGTGGCAGGACGACTGTTCGGCTCAGCATTGCTGTGCACTGCACCCAGTCGGCGCCACTTGGCATGACCATCGGTGAAGACGAAGTTCGCACCGTTGGTGTGCACCCACTGGGTGCCGTCATGCCCGAACCATGCGCTGCGGCTTCCGTTACCTGTCTGGCATCCAGCAGCGCTCCGTGGCTTGTAGCGGCAGGTAAGGTCGTTCGGGTTGTCGCAGATAAGAGCAGGCTGGGTGAGTGCTGCACCTTCCTTCTGCGCCTTACCACGCCCTTCCCACAGCAGGGTCAGCTCTGCCGGCGCCACGATGCCAGCCTGGGGATACTGCATCAGCAAACCGTTGTAGTTGTAGGAGACCTTTGTCCACGGCTTGCGAGCGCCGGCGTAAATCGCGTCAGAGAAGAGCCTGCTGGAACTTCCTGAGGGGCATGCCCAAATCCCGTGATTCTTCATGTAAGGCGACACGGAGTTTGCCCAGAACGATCGGTAAGAGCCGCAGCGGAAATTGTCGGGAGGGCAGATGTCTCCGCGCCAGTCCTCAGGGACGGCGTGCCAGAAGTTCCAAAGCCAGCCAACGCCAACAGCGTAGCTACCAGCCAGCGGGAACATTTCGTCGTAGTCCTGCGTATACATCAGGAACGCAAGACCGATCTGTTTGGTGTTGGAAAGACAGCTGCTCTGCCGTGCCTTCTCGCGCGCCTGGGAGAAGACCGGGAACAGGATGGCTGCCAGTATCGCGATAATCGCGATAACAACCAGCAGCTCAATCAACGTGAATGCACGTCTGTTCATGCGAATACCTCCTCCTGATGTTGTACATGAATGGATTTAGTAAACGACAACAGCGTCGCACCCAGTACAATACAGCTATAACTTTACACACAATCTGTTTCAGCTGTCAAGGGGACTTTCCCAGTGAACCTACGGTTTTTTTGGCATGGAAGAGGATTTCGTGTGCGAGTCGTCAACAGTTGCTTTTTCCCACCGTCTCCGGTATAATCTTCTGCGGACAATCGTCCGATACCTAATCAGTGAAGGAGGCATCTGCTTTGGCGCAGATTCAGGTTTTGCCGAACGAGTCTCTGGACAGTGCTTTGAAGCGGTTCAAGAAGGAACTGCAGAACGCGGGTATTCTCAAAGAGTACAAAGAACACGAGCACTATATGAAGCCGAGCGACAGGCGCCGCAAGCAGGAGGCGGCTCGTCGGCGCAAGCAGCGCTCGCGATAGATAGTCGTTTACGCCGCAACCACACCGCGATGGTTTACCTGCCGTTTAGCGACAGCCGTTGAGATGGCATCTTGCCCGCCTGAGAAGGCGTGAGGAGCTGAGCCAACCGAACCGATGAGCAAACGAAATGAACGCCAACGGTTACGCGCAGTGTTTACCTGGCTGCGGCACCGCCTGCTCCCGCGCTGGGATTGGCAGAGATTGGGCATTGCTACGGTCACCATCGCGGTTCTCTGCCTCGTTTTCTCTGGTCGTTTCATCCCCGATAAGGTCACGCTGAAAGTAGGCGATGTTAGCCCGCGCGAGATTCGCGCTCACCGCACCGTACGTTATGTGGATGTGGAAGAGACCCAGCGCCTGCAGAATCTCGCCGTCCGGGGCATCGATACCGTCTACGAGCCGCTTCCCTTCGCGCGGGTAGACGCCGAGCGCAGCGTGTCGGACGCTTTCGACGCCATCCTGCGTGCCCGTGCAATGCGCCCTGCCGATGCCTCGCGCTGGCTGACCCAGCAGCTGCCGTTCGTGCCTTCAGACCTGCAGCGTGCCGCGCTGAACGCCCCGGCAGATGACCTGCAACGGGCGCGGGAGGTGGCGCTGGCGCTGGTGGATGAGGCAATGCAGCGGGAGATCCGCGCCGACACGGGCGACCTCGCCGAGCGCAAACGCGCCATCCGTTCGGCGTGCACCCAGAGGCTGGGGGCGGGCACTATTCCCCGCCTGACGGCAGCCATCTGCGCGGAAGCCATCCGCCCCAATCGTGTGCCAGACGTTGCCCGTACCGAGGCTCTGCGCGAGCGTGCACGCCGGGCGGTGCCGACGGTGTATCGAACGCTGGTCGCAGGCGATGTGGTGATTCGGCGAGGTGAGCGCGTCACCGAACAGCATATCGAGAAGTTCACGGCGCTGGGGATGCGCAACCCACGCCTGCACTGGGCAAGCGTGCTGGCGATTCTGATACTGGTGACCATGCTTGTGGTGCTGGCAGCCCTGCACATTGCCCACTACCACCCGCGCGTGTATCAGCAACCGCGCCAGCTGTGGCTCATCTCGGTGGTGGTGGCGCTGAGCGCACTGGGCGTTAAGCTGGGTAGCAGTCTGCTGGGGCTGCCGCTGTCGGGGGTGCAGCTGGGTTACCTCACGGTGATGAGCACCACCATGGCGGGGATGTTGCTGGCGGTGCTGGTATCTCCGCACCTCGCCACTCTGCTGGTGGGAATGCTGGCTATCCAGTCGGCTCTGCTGATGAACGGGGAAATGCGCTTCGCCGCCATCAGTCTGATGAGCAGTCTGGTCGCCATCTATTCGGTCTGGCGCCTGCACGATCGGTACGATCTGTTGCGGGCAGGGCTCTGGATTGCAGCGACATCGCTTCTGCTCACGTGGGTGCTGGGCTGGATGAACGGCGAAACCGTCGCCGAGATGAGCGTGGGTTCCGCGTGGGCGGTGTTGATGAGTATTCTGGCAGTCGGGGGGTTTGCCATTTTCGTGGCGGTGCTGGAGCGTCCCTTCGGGGCGGTCACGCACCTGCGCCTTCTGGAGCTGAGCTCGCCGGAGCATCCCCTGCTGAAGGAGTTGATGCTGCGTGCGCCGGGCACTTACGCCCACAGCATCATGGTCAGCCATCTGGCAGATGCCGCCGCCAAAGCGATTGGCGCCGATAGCCTGCTGGCGCGAGTAGGCTCCTACTATCACGATGTGGGCAAGATGCGCCGTCCCGAGTTCTTCGTCGAGAACCAGCGTCTGGAGAACGTGCACGACCGGTTGAGCCCATCCCTTTCGGCACTCATCATCGCGGCACATGTGAAAGACGGGCTGGAGCTGGCTGACCGCCATCGCCTGCCCCGTCCCATTCGCGACATCATCGCCCAGCACCACGGTACCAGCCTGATCTCCTTCTTCTACCGGCAGGCGCTGGCGGGGTGTGAGATGCAAACGCCGGTACTGGAACAGCAGTTCCGCTACAGCGGACCCAAGCCTCAAAGCAAAGAGGCGGGCATCGTGATGCTGGCGGACGCTGTGGAGGCAGCATCCCGGTCGCTGTCTCGACCAACGCCAGCCAGGATCGAGAGCCTTGTCAGCCATATCATTCAGGAGAAGATGGCTGATGGACAGCTGGATGAATGCAGTTTGACCTTCAGCGAGGTACACAGAATACGGGAGGCGTTCTGCCGACTGCTGGTCGCCATGTTGCATTCACGCATGGAGTACCCGTCGTCGGCAGCGGTGACTCATGCAGATCACGATAGTGAACCGTCAGCCACACCGCCTGAAGCGGTCGTGGATGAGGCAAGCGATCCGGCTCTTGCTGCACCAAGAGGGCTGGACTAGAGGTGCAGTCAGCATCGTGTTGACGGACGACGAACATATCCGCCAGCTGAACCGCACCTATCGCGGTAAGGACAAGCCGACCGATGTGCTCTCGTTTTCCTTGCGGGAGCGGACGTTGGGGGAGACAGGTCTGGACCTCGCGCAGCTGGACGAGGATGTGCCGCTGGGAGAGGTGTACATCTCGGTGCCTACCGCTCAACGCCAGGCGCAGGAAGGCGGGCGGACGCTGGAGGAAGAGGTAGCTTTTCTGGCTGTGCATGGGGTGCTTCACCTGCTGGGCTACGAAGACGAGACCCAGCACGGCTACGAGCAGATGTTGCATCGAGGGTGGGCAATTGTCGAATCTGCCCGACCGGGGCGTGAGACCGAATGAGAATTGCCAAGAATCCGCTGGATAGCTTCCGATACGCCGTCGACGGCATTGTTTACGCTTTCCGCACGCAGAAGCACATGCGCTTCCATTTTCTCAGCGTGGTGCTGGTGCTTCTGGTGGGGCTGCTGTTCCGACTGGACAAGACCGAGATGGTTATCCTGCTGTTCACCGTGTCGATGGTGCTGGTGGCAGAGATGTTCAACACCGCGGTAGAGGCGATTGTCGATCTCATCACCGACACCTATCACCCCCTGGCGAAGCTGGCAAAGGACATCGCGGCGGGAGCGGTGCTGGTCACCACGGTTAACGCGGTGGTGGTGGGATTCCTGCTGTTTCTCACCGAACAGCATCTGGACGAAATCCGCCTGAACATCGCCGAACACAAACCCGAACCGCTGGTCACGCTGATCGTGGGCACGGTGCTGTTGTTGCTGATTATCATTCTGGGCAAGGTATTCGGACGCAAAGGCTCGCTGTTGCACGGCGGTATCATCAGCGGACACAGTGCCCTCGGCTTCTTCATGGCAATGACCATCATCTTCCTCTCCAATAACCTGTTGATGGCGATTCTCGCCCTGAGTATGGCGGTGCTCATCGCGCAGAGCCGCGTGGAGGGACGTATCCACACCGTGCAGGAAGTGTTGCTGGGTGCGCTGATCGCGGTGCTGCTGGCGGGAGCCATCTACTGGCTGGCATGAACGAGGAAGGAGGCGCAAGAGCAACCTTGACAGCACAAAAGGAAGAGTCTGACAGTCCCGGTGCCCAATCGTTACGCTGGGTTCTGCTGATGCTACTGCTGGCGGGCGCGCTGTATGCGCAGGGAACCACTCCTGTTGACGAGCACTCCGCGCCGACACACTATCTGCGCAGTACCGCGTGGGTGGTGCTTTTCCTGCTGACCGCAGCCTTCTTCGCGATGGCGGATAGCGCACTTCGTGCCGTACACGCAACCCGAGTGCGCGACATGGTGGAACAAGGGGTGCCTAACGCGCGTTTCGTGGAGAGGCTTCTGGCAGCCCCCGACCGCTCCATTGCCACCGCACAGGTGGGTATCGTGCTGAGCAGTTTCCTCGCGGCGGCAGTGGCAGCAACGGGGCTATCGCGCGGAGTGGCGGACATTTTGCGCCTGCTCTCCCCCGCCGACTGGTGGCAGAGCCAGGCGGAGCCGCTCTCGGTGTTCGGCGTGACCGTGCTGACCGGACTGGTGGCGCTGGTGGTGGGTACGCTGGTACCGCGCACCGTCGCCGAAAAGCACGCCGAGAAGGTGGCGTTGCGCCTTGCCCGCCCGCTGTGGGTGTGCGCCTGGCTCATGGCGCCGCTGGTGGTGCCGGTCATCGCCCTGAGCAATGCGCTGGTGCGCCCGTTCAAGGTTCGGGTAGACTTCTCGCCGCGCGTGCTGACGCCGGAGGAGATTATCAGTCTGGTGGATGCGGGTGAGGAGCAGGGCGTGATCGAAGAAGAGGAACGCGAGATGATCCAGTCCGTGCTCGAGTTCCCCGACACCATCGTGCGCAAGGTGATGACCCCCCGCATCGACATGCACTGTGTGCCGGTAGACGCCTCCCTGCAAGAGGTGCTCGATACCATTCGCAACTCGGGACATTCGCGCATCCCCGTGTACGAGGGCACCGTGGACAACATCGTGGGCATCGTGTATGCGAAAGACCTGCTGAGGCTCTACCCGCATCTCGAGGCGTTTGATATGCGGCAGGTGATGCGCCCGCCGTACTTCATCCCGGAGACCAAAAAGGTGGATGGGCTGATGCGCGAGTTTCGGGCGAAGAAGACCCAGATTGCTATCGTGCGCGATGAGTACGGCGGCACCTCAGGACTGGTGACGCTGGAGGACATCCTGGAGGAGCTGGTGGGCGAAATCCACGACGAGTACGACGTGGAGGAAACGCCCTTCGAACAGATCGACGACCATACCTACCGCGCCGATGGACGCACGCCAGTAGACGACGTGAACGACCAGACAGGATTGCACCTGCCCACCGACGAATATGATACGATCGGTGGATTCGTGTTCGGGCTGTTTGGCAGACCGGCGCAAGCAGGCGAGCAGATTGCGTACGGGCGCGCCAACTTCGTGGTGGAAGAGGCTGACGGCAGACGCATCCGCAAACTGCGCATCGAGGTCGTGCCTACCGAGCCGGTGGAGGAGGAGGACGAGCAGACGCAGGAGAGCACGCTGTGAACTTGGCTTTTCTACCAGAACCAACGGCATCTGCCTGGGAAACGCTTGACATCACAGCAAGCATTTGCTACAATCAAATTACTCTTAAACGATTAAGAGACGAGGCGTGTGTATGCCGACCCAGCGCAAGCGAGCCACAATTAAGGAGGTTGCCGCGCGAAGCGGGGTGTCGGTGGCAACTGTATCAAATGTCCTGCAGAACAAGAGCCACCTTTACTCTCCCGAAACCGCCGAGCGCGTGTGGCAGGTGGTTCGCGAACTCGGCTACCGCCCCAGTTCGGTAGCACGCAGTCTTATCCGACAGCGCACCGATACCATTGGAGTGGTGCTCGAAGAGCGCCAGAATGTGGTGCTCGACCCGTATGTGATGGCAGTGCTGGAAGGCATACTGGAATACACCGTACCCCGCAACTTCCCGGTGAAAATCATCAGCCTGTTGTATCAGCAGGAGCCCGATAGTTTCCTCGCCCATCTCGACGACGGTTCGGTGGATGGCGTGCTGCTCATCGCGCCCCGCACGCACAGCCGGGCGCTGCAGTGGGCACAGCAATCGGACGTGCCCGCCGTGGTGGTGGGAAGCACCGTCCCCGATACTCCGCTGACCTGCGTGGACGTGGATGATACCTCCGCGGTGCACCGCGCCGTGCAATGGCTGATCGATCTCGGTCATGGCCGGATCGGGCACGTAGCCGGTCCGCAGACGCAGTGGAGCGCCAGACGCCGTTTGCGGGCGTACCAGCGGGCAATGCAGGAGGCTGGTATCGAGCCTCGTCCCGAGTGGGTGGCGGAAGGGCAGTACACACCTCCCTCCGGCAAGGCAGCGATGGAGCACCTGCTGTGCCGTGCACCGGAGCTGACGGCGGTGGTGTGCGGAAACGACTGGATGGCGATGGGAGTCATCGAAGCGGTGTATCAGAAGGGATTGCGCATCCCAGACGATATCTCGCTCGTCGGCTTCGACGATATCGACAGCGCACAGTGGTTCACACCGCCCCTCACCACCATCCGCCAGCCGATGCGTCATATCGGCATAAAAGGAGCGGAACTGTTGCTCGAGCAGATGGAGGGAGGCAGACGCGGGCGGGAGGTTACCCTGTTCCCAGCGGAGCTGGTGATTCGGCAGAGCGTCTCCGAACCAAAGCGCTGACGGTCATCTTCGCTTCATCCATCCTACCCAGGCACTCGCTTGTCGTCAATCCGATGGTTTTTCTGTCATCGTACGCGCATCCCCGCCCCCGAATGCACTCCAGAAAATGAGCGCTCATGCTGATAATACCTTTGGGGATGTGATCACCCCACTATCCTGCAGGAGGAAGACGATATGCGGGAGAACCGAAACAACCCGTTACTCGTAGTGATTGCGGTGGTACTGCTGGCGATTGCCGGTATACTGTTCTGGCGCCAGTCGGTGAGCGGGCGGGAGGAGCCTCGACAGCCTCAGCCGATAGAGAAATCGTTTGAGGAGCAGGCACAGGCGATTATGAATGACCCAAGGATCCCACCGCAGGCAAAGGAAGAGGCGGTCGCCAAGATTCGCCAGCAATTCCAGAACGCGCCGTTGCAGGCTCCGCCGCAGAACAACAGGTGAGTCTCCGGTGTCACCAGCCCCCTGCTTGCAGGGGGCTTTTCCTTTCCCCTGAAAAAGGACTCGTCACTCTCGCCCTCGAATCGCCTATTCAGTAACATCCTGAACGTTCGCCTCGAAGAGGAGGGATATCCGATGGCACATGTGAAAAACCCGCCTGTCAATCGCTTGAGGGGCGACCTGCCCAAGATCGGCATCCGCCCCACCATCGACGGGCGGCGACAGGGCGTGCGCGAGAGCCTGGAAGGTCAAACGATGGCGATGGCGCAATCGGTGGCGAAACTGCTCAGCGAGAACCTGCGCCACGCCTGTGGCTTGCCCGTGGAGTGCGTGATTGCCGACACCTGCATCGGCGGGCTGGCTGAAAACGCAGCATGTGAGCAGAGGTTCCAGAAGGAAGGCGTGGGCGTTAGTATCACCGTGACCCCATGCTGGTGCTATGGCAGCGAGACGATGGACTACGACCCCCATCGCCCGAAGGCGGTATGGGGTTTCAACGGCACCGAGCGACCCGGCGCGGTGTACCTCGCAGCGGTGATGGCAGCTCACGCGCAGAAGGGACTGCCTGCCTTCAGCATCTACGGGCGCGACGTACAGGACGCCGGCGATACCACTATCCCCGACGACGTGAAGGAGAGGCTGTTGCGCTTCGCAAAGGCAGGGCTGGCAATCGCCACCGTGCGCGGGAAGAGCTACGTCTCCATGGGCAACGTCTCCATGGGCATCATGGGTTCGCTGGTGGATCAGGACTTCCTTCAGCGCTATCTGGGCATGACGGTGATGACGGTGGACATGGTGGAGTTCGTCCGGCGCATGGAGCGAGGCATCTACGATGAAGACGAGTTTCGCCGGGCGATGGCGTGGGTGAAGGAGAACTGCAGAGAGGGCAAAGACTACAACCCGCCCGATAAGCAGATGAGCCGCGCCGAGAAGGACCGTGCGTGGGAGATCAGCGTGAAGATGGCGATCATCGCGCGCGACCTGCTGGTGGGCAACCCCAGGCTCGCCCAGATCGGCTATGAGGAGGAGGCGCTGGGCTTCAACGGCATCGCTGGCGGATTTCAGGGTCAGCGGCAGTGGACAGACCACCTGCCCAACGGCGACTTCATGGAGGCGATACTCAACTCGTCCTTTGACTGGAACGGCATCCGCGAACCGTACATCCTTGCAACTGAGAACGACCACCTCAACGGCATCTGCATGTTGTGGGGGCACCTGCTGACAGGCGGCGCACAGATATTCGCCGATGTGCGCACCTACTGGAGCCCCGATGCCGTCAGGCGCGTCACCGGCTGGACGCCCACCGGCTTGGCGGAAGGCGGATTCATCCATCTGATTAACTCCGGTCCCGCCGCGCTGGATGGGGTAGGCGAGCAGTACGTGGAAGGCACGCCTGCCATCAAGCCCTGGTGGGAGGTGACCCCGGAGGAGGTAGACCGCTGTCTGCAGGCGACCACGTGGCACTGCGCCATGCTGGAGTACTTCCGCGGTGGCGGATGGTCCACCCGTTTCCGCACACGGGGCGGAATGCCCGCCACCATGTTCCGGCTGGGACTGGTGCATGGACTGGGCCCCGTTCTGCAAATTGCCGAGGGCTACACCATCGACCTGCCCGATGAGGTGCACACTGCACTGGACGAGCGCACCAACCCCACCTGGCCCACCACCTGGTTCGTGCCGAACGTCACAGGTCAGGGCGCCTTCCGCGACGTATACACTGTGATGGCGCACTGGGCAGCGAACCACGGCACGCTGAGCTACGGACATATCGGGGCAGATTTGGTCACACTGGCTTCGGCGCTGCGGATTCCGGTGGCGATGCACAACGTGCCCGCTGAGCGCGTGTTCCGTCCCCATGCGTGGGGGCTGTTCGGTACCTCAGACCCGGAGGCGGCGGACTATCGCGCCTGCCAGACCTTCGGACCATTATATGGCTAATACGGAAGGGGCGCGGCGATACCGCGCCCCTCTCCGCGTGTCTCACCACCTACGGCTAACGATACTGTAGCTGTTTCAGGTCGCGCTGGTTCCACCCCCGAACGGAGCCATCCAGCGACATACCCAGCACGCGCTCAGCCTGCTTGAAAGCCAAACCCCGTTTCCACATCATGGGGCCGTGGAAGATGCGCCGCAGAATGGGCCATGCGGGCTCGTCCGCCACCACCTCGCGGAAGTAGCGCTACCCGAAGTCGATCATCACCGTGTCGCCATCGTTCCGCCAGGCAGTGATGTAGGAGAACATCAAGCCCTGCTCATCCTTCCAGTACAGGCGACACCAGCGGCTGGCACAGATCCAGACGAGTCTTTTCGCGTGCTGGCGCCTGCACTGCGAAGATGATGGCAGCCAGCAACGCGAGTATCGCGATCACCACCAGCAACTCCACCAGAGTGAAGGCGCCCCTCGCCCTCATGGTTTCGTCCCTCCCCCCTGCTTTCACACTTCGCTCAAGCGGTCTCTTGCCCGGCAATACGGCATACCGTTCAGAGTTTCCGTCCGTACATCACGACGGACCACCGCGCAGGGATTCTCCGGCGGGAATGGCGTGAGCCAATGGGCGCAGGACTGCCGTACGCACCACCGGGTCGGTCAGCACGAGAGCACCAGCCGCGGCGAACAGGGAAACTGCCAGAATGACCAGCAACCACCTGCGTACCATCGTCGTTGCTACCGCAAGCCATCTACATGCCTTTGCGACATGACATGTCGCCTTCCTGGCTGAAGTTACTCTGCCCTCAATATAACACATCGGAAAAAAGCAAGAGTTTTCTGTCCACTGCAGGTTATTCTCATGAAGACGGGCGTGTGACCACGACAAAGCTGGTAACCGTGCCCTGTCTCACGGGATGCACCACACGAACGCACTCTCGAGGCGCTCCAGACGCACCTTCACCGCATCTCCCTGCACCTGCCGGATGGCGCCCGTCTCAGGTAGCCAGAGCTGGGAAGCACGGTAGCCCGACGGCATCCGCACAGTTACCTCCTGGTCGCTCAACGACAGGTTTACCAGAAAGATCAGCAGTGACTCGTCTCGCCGGTAACGGGCAGCCCACACCTGCGGCACATCGGGTTCCAGCGCGATGGCATAGCGCGCCTCCTTCAGCAGACGGATAGCCGCCTCATCGGTCGGGGCGTGACCGTCGGGCGAACGCAGAAACTGCTCCATACGCCGTTGCACTTCAGCGTCGCTCTCCCGTCGGCTGGCAGAATAGCGAGGCGCCAGTCCAACAAACAGCACCCGCACACCCTTCCGCTTCAGGTTTTCCACAGCCCGCAGGGTGGCTACGTGCAGGGCATCGGTGCTGGGTACCACCAGTACGCGATACCGTTCCTTCCCGATGCGCAACGCTCCCTGCTCCACGCGCGCCTGTTGAACTGCTGGCTCATCCACGATGTCGTAGTCGATGTGGCTTTGCAGAAGACGACGACAGAGCTGCACGAAGCCATCATCGATCTCGTTGAGTCGGCGGCTGGGATGCGGTTGATACATGGACAGAGCAGTGGGAAAGAAATTTGCCTGCACTCCGGCGATGGGATACAGCACCGCCACATCGCACAGGTGCTGAGCAGAGCGCAGCATGGCGCTCAGGCGTCCGACGAACGCGCAGTAGTGCACATATTCGGCACGACGTTGCTCGGTGTTGTTCGGGTGGGTGGCGCCGTAGGGGTCGGGATAGTACGAGGTGATGATGTTGATACCCAGCAGATACTGCAGGGCGGCTGTAGCGGTCATCGCAGGCAGAGCGGCGCGTTTGCCTGCCATCTGCTCGACAAAGTCGGAGGTTTCGCTCATGGTTTGGGTGCGCCCCATCAGGTGCGCCGCGGAGGAAATCAATTTGGGCACCAGAAACCCGTTTCCTGCAGCGAGGGCGAGCGGGTCTGAGGAGAGGATGTCGATGCCGGGGATGTCCATACGCCGCAGGCAGGGGAACATATCACCGTAGTACATCACGTGCCACAGCAGCTTCTCCTCCGCCAGCAGGTGTCCGCTGGAGGCGATGCCGTGTCGTCGGCACCATTGCTGAATCTGCCCGAAATAGCGCTCTGCCACCAGTTGCGCCACCACATCGTAATAATCACATCGCACCCCGTGGTGATCGCCCGTATCGGTGTAGAGGCTTTCCAGGTGAGGCATCAGGTCGTAGCCCTTGCGCCGGCGAAACTGCGCGGGCAGGTCGTCCATCCATGGCAAAGCAGGCAGAGCGCCTTCCGACGGGCGGATGTAGGTGGTCATCAGCGAAGGCTCATCGGTGAAGATGGCATGAAAGCGTTTGCCGAGGTTGGGAACACGCCGAGCGTATGCCTCGTGGGTCACCTGAATGAAGAGACGGGTGGCTTTCGGGTTCAACAGGTTCACGTAGCGCCGTTTCCTGTAGACGTTCTCGGTGCAGTGCGTTCCCTCGTACATGCGCTGCAGTTCGTAGCGCGGCTTCCCGTCCGCATCCACCCGGCGCACCAGCCCGACGGCTTCCACATTGGGATCACGCTCCAGCACCAGCCCTCCCGCCGCACCGCTGGGGTAGCCGTCCTCGTCGTACAGCCAGAGATGGAGTCCCAGCTCCTCCGCCACCTTCAGCCCGGTCACGAAGATGCGCCACTGTTCTTCACTGCGCATATAGTCGTTGAAGCTCACGTTACACACCAGACCGCCGATGCCCGCATCCTTCAGCCATTGCATGCGCTGGCGCAAAGTGGCTTCGTCCCTGCCAAAGCTGTCGAAGTTATGAATGATTTGCAGAGGGCGGTATCGCGCCGGTGGATCGGCGAACGCTCTGGCAAGGTCTATCCCGGAGTTGTTGTTCATCTTCCTTTCCCCCACAGCAGGTCTCCGAACGCGCCAAGCAGGTCGTATTTGCGCTCCCAGGTGGTGTACATGAAGCCCCTCACGCCTTTCGTCTGCGTTGCCAGATTTTGCCAGCCCTTCACCTCGTCCAGATTAGGCGCGTCGTAGTAGCAGGCAATCACTGTGCGAAAGCCGTTTTGCGCGAAGTGGTCGAGGCTCCGCTTGCGCGGCGCGCCACCCCACACGGCAATGGTGGTATCCTTCGGGATGTACTTCCAAGAGCCGGTAAAATCACCCTGCACCAGATAGTAGTTGCCGTGCGCGTTGTGATGCGGGTCGAACATATCTGACCACACATACACCTGCATGCGCGGGTTGAGCTTGCGCAATATCTGTATCTGCTTCGTGACGCACTCTCCCAGCAGTTTCGCCATATCCCTGCCCTCACACGCCTCGCAGGTTCCGCCCATCCGCACCTCGTCCATGCTGAGAAT